>JBAZRQ010000316.1:1491-3935 GCA_041662925.1 Nocardioides sp.
GTGGCAGCTACGACTGCGGGCCGCCGAGCGCGGGATCTGGAAGTCAGCACAGCTGCGCCGGATGCTGGCCGAGGCGGGCCTTGAGATCAGCGCCGGGAAGATGTCGTCGTGGTGGGCCGGGAGCCCACCGACGATGCGACTGGACGACCTCGACGTGCTCTGCGCGGTCCTCGAGTGCACACCCAACGACCTGATGACCCCCGAACCGGAGAAGGTCGCCCAGCGGCGCCCCCGCAACACCGAGACCGCCAACGGCAACGACAACGGCAACGGCGGCGACAACGGCGGCGGTGGCGGTGGCTCGTCAACGCTGAGCCCGCGGCTCGGCAACCCGCGCTCCGCGCCGCCGCTGTAACCGGAACCCTCCTCACCGACCCTCGTCAGATCCGCATGCCCGCGCCCGGCCCGAACGCGCCACTGCGGTTGCCGTCGAAGTGCACCCGCTGCGGCTCCAACCGGGTCGCCTGGACAAGTCCTCGGGTCGACTACTGCTACGACTGCCTGCCCGGCGGACCGTTCGATCCGCCACCATGCCGCATCTGCGGGAGCCTGCAGGACTACTTCAGCCAGGGACTGTGCAGCCTGTGCCACCCCCGTAGCCCGCAGCGTCCCGGCTCGTGCAAGGAGTGCCTCGCCTGGGGCGTCTACCCGCTCCACAACTGGACTTGCTGGTCGTGCAAGTGGTGGCGCTCCCACTACTCCGAGGGAGTCTGCCGGTTCTGCGGACACTATGCCCGCGTCGGCAACTTGGGCGAGTGCCGGCTGTGCCTGGAGAATGCCCGCTTCGAGCAAACACCCGGCCGCGCACCCGACATCGCCGGGGCGAACAGGCACAGCCAGCAGTTGTTCTTCGCCAACATGCTCTTCAAGCGGCGCGCCACCCAGCTGCCGGAGTACGTCACCTGGACGCCACGATGGTCGCTGAAGAACAAGAACCAGCTGCCCCACCAGCCAGGAACCCGCTTCGACGACGAGGCCGCAGAGCAGCTCGTCGTGTTCGACATGGCACCCGACGCCGCGGTTCTGCGTCAGCGCATCCTGGTAGAAGACAGCGATCTGACCCGCTACTGCGCAGCCATCCTCGCCGACCATGCCCGCCGCTACGGCTGGAGCGTGCGACAGCGCAACGCGGTGATGCAGACGCTTCGGATGCTGCAGACCGTGCGACCTACGCCCACCGCGAAGGTCCGAGCCAGCGACGTCGTGGCCCTGCGCCGCTACGACGGCACCATCTCCTCCACGATCGACGTCCTGGCCGAAGCCGGGCTCCTCATTGAGGACGTCCCCACACGGGTGGAGAAGTACTTCGCGGCCAAGTTCATCGACTCCGGCGCGCTGCCGACGTCGATGCGCCAGCACCTCGAGCTGTGGCTGCAGATCATGCTCGGCGGCTCCCGCCACGCCCCTCGCCAGCTGCCCCGCGACCCGGCCACCGTGGAGGTGCACATCCGCGGGATCGCGCCCATCGTCCAGGCCTGGGCCGAGACCGGCTACCAGTCCTTCGCTGAGCTCACCCACGCAGACGTGGTCGCTGCACTGCCGGCCAAGCAGACCGACCGGCACTTCGCCGAGCTCGGGCTCAAGTCGCTGTTCAAGGTCCTCAAAGGGCGCAAGCTCGTCTTCACCAACCCAACTCGGGGTCTCAAGCCCACGCCAGTCGCGACCAACATCCCACTGGCCGTCGACCCCGCCCTGATCCGCGCCGAGCTGAACTCCGCCAACCCCGCCACCGCGCTCGCCGTGGCGCTGGTGGCCTTCCACGCCCTGAGCCTCAACCAGCTGCGTCACCTGCTGCTGACCGACATCGTCGACGGGCGCCTGCGCGTCGGCAAACGAGACATCCCGCTGGCCGCGCCGGCACGAACCCGGCTGGCGGCATGGCTCGACCACCGCAACCGGACCTGGCCAAACAGCGCCAACCCGCACCTGCTCATCAACCGGCGCACCGCACCCCGGCTTGTTCCGGCAGGACCCAACTACCCCTGGCTCGGGTCGACCTTGAGGGCCCAGGCCCTGCGCGAGGACCGGATCCTCCACGAGATCCACGCCACCGGCGGAGACGTGCGACGTCTCTGCGACCTCTTCGGACTCAGCGTCAGCGGGGCGATCCGCTACCTTGGCACGGTCGAGCATCCCGACCTGACCATCGAAGGGCCACAGGTCCCACGAAAGTGAACCCCAAGGCCGCAAGAGCCCGCCGAGCATGTGGCTATTCCCGGCGAAACCGTCAATATTTCGACGAAAAGTCATAGTGCCGCCTCGATGGCCTCGTTGGTGTAATAGAGCTCCTTCTCGAGGGGGTGGAGCACGGTCTGGACCTTGTAGGTGGCGTCGCCGACGCACCACAGCGCCCGGCCCTTGTCCTGCATCGCCCACCCGGAGACCAGGTCCTGGGCGATCGGCCCGAGGCCGAGCATGGAGTCGAGTTCGCGCGCCACTTTCGG
>JBAZRQ010000317.1:0-3931 GCA_041662925.1 Nocardioides sp.
GGAGTAGGCGTGAGAGTTGCCGGTTCGACGATCCGATGGAAGCTCGTGCCACCACGCGCGCACCATTCCAGGAGTGATGTCACTCAGTGCGGTCTCCCCGAACGTGGGAAGAAGGTCGCGCACCAAGATCCGGGCGTACAGCTGCCGCGTGCGTAGACGTAGGTCCCTGTGTTCCAACCAGTGGCGGGAGTAGTCCTCGAACAAGACACGAGCGCGTTCCTTGGCCTCTTGGACTGCTCTCATCTCAGCCGGAGACTGCCACGTCCCGCGTGTGATGTCGGCGCGCTGCTGAGCCAGCCAGGCGTCGGCGTCGCTCTTGGCGGTGAACGTCTGCGGCGCCGTGTGGACCGCGCCGTCAGGACCACGGTAACGGGCCTGCCAGCGCCGAGAGGGGAGCTTGCGGAGGCTGCCGAAAGCGCGACGCTCAGGCATAGTCCCATCCGCCCGCGGTGCTCGTCGGGGTCAACGGCGTGCTGCACATAGCAGGAATCGTGCCACGGCGTGCCACCCACGTGCCACATCTTCTGGGAAAGTATGTCCTCAAGTGACCTCTCATGACCGAGCCAAATTGCGATGTTTTCGCAGGTCAGAGCCATATTCTTGCCGCTCAGACGCCCAATGCTGCTCTAGGCTCAACGCAGGTTCGACTCCTGCCTGGGGCACCGCCGCACCGCAGGACGTCAGGGCAGGACGTCGAAGCGGATCCCGGCGGCCTGCAGCCGGGCGATCAGGTGGTCGCCCATCGCCTGCGCCGTGGTGACCTGGCCGGCGGTGGCGGGGTTGTCGTCGAAGGCCAGGCACAGCGCCGACTCGGCCAGCATCTTGGAGGTCTCGCCGTAGCCGGGGTCGCCACCGGAGACCCGGGTGTGGACGGTGCGGCCGTCGCCCTCGCCGATGAAGTCGACGGTGAACCACGACTTCTCGCGCTTGCGCTCACCGGGCCCCTCGCCCTGCTTGATCCGGCCGAGGAGCAGGCTGCGCAGCGGCTTGACCTGCGCCGACAGCGCGATCGCGCCGACACCGGCCGCGCCACCGGCGGCGTAGCGCAGCGTCTTGGTGCCGGCGAAGTGGGAGTAGCGGAACTTCGGGCCGTACGACGCCAGCGCGGCGCCCGAGCGGGCCACCACGAACGGGTCGATCGTCGGCATCGGCAGCAGCCAGAAGCCGAGCTGGCCGTCGCGCTGCGGCTTGCCCGCCACCGCGCGCGAGGAGCGACCGTCGGCCGGCTTCGGCTCGGCCCTACGGCGCGCGGACGCCGCGTCCTTCATCTGCTTGGGGCGCGACATCGCGTTCATCGCGGAGTGGAAGGTGCCGCCGGAGAACATCCCGCTGGCGCGGACCACGCCGCGCACCGAGACCGGCCCGGAGGCGGCGAGCTGCTGGACGGTGAACAGCGCGCCGAGGTCGTGCGGGATCGAGTCGAAGCCGCAGGCGTGGACGATCCGGGCGCCGGTGCGCTCGGCGGTCGCGTGGTGGGCGACGTACATCCGGTCGACGAACTCCGGCTCGCCGGTCAGGTCGACGTAGTCGGTGCCGGCCTCGGCGCACGCGGCGACCAGCGGCTCGCCGTGCTGGAGGTAGGGGCCGACGGTCGTGATGACGACCTTGGTGCGGGCCGCGACCGCCGCGAGCGAGGCCGGGTCGGTGACGTCGGCGTGGATCAGCTCGAGGTGCTCCAGCGCGGGGTCGTGCGCGGCGAGGCGGGCGCGCACCCGCTCCAGCTTCTCCGGGCTGCGGCCGGCCAGTGCCCACCGCAGGCCCTTCGGGCCGTGCTCGGCGAGGTACTCCGCGGTGAGCCCCCCGGTGAAGCCGGTGGCGCCGAAGACGACGAGGTCGAGGTCGCGGGACTGCGCTGGGGTCGGCTCGGGAGCGGGCATGAGTCAATCGTGGCACTTCCCGGGAGGACGATGGAACCGGGTCCACGCCCCACCTCGTCGTACCCAGGACCGCCCCACCCCCATCCCAGCACCGGAGACCGCACCGAACCGATGGACCATGACGCAGAGTTCGCCGCCTACGCGGAGGAGAGCTGGGGCACCCTCGTGCGGTCCGCGGTGTTCCTCGGCTGCCGGCTGCCGGAGGCCGAGGACCTCGCACAGACGACGCTGACCCGCTGCTACGCAGCGTGGCCGAAGGTGCGCTCCGCGGACAACCGCGACGCCTACGTCTACCGGGTGCTGGTCAACTCCCTGCGTGACAGCCGGCGCCGGCGCTGGTGGGGCGAGCACGCGACCGACCAGGTACCGGAGGCGCCCGCCCACGGCGTACGACGGGACGCGACCGCCGACGTCGACACCGCCGACGCGATCCACCGGGCGCTGGCCGGCCTGAGCAAGGTCAACCGGGACGTCGTGGTGCTGCGCTACTTCGCCCACCTCACCGAGCAGCAGACCGCCGAGGCGCTGGGCGTGCCCGCCGGCACCGTCAAGAGCCGCCTCTCGCGGGCGCTCGCCCAGCTCGCCGCCAACAGCCACCTGGCGAGCTTCACTGAAGGACCCAACCAAAGGAGGGGCCAATGAACGACCTCGAGCGCCTCTGGGACGACCTGCCGGTCGGGCCCGCGCCGGTCGCCGACATCCTCCGGGACGGCCGGAGCGCCGGGCCCCGGCCGCGCCGCACCCGACCCCTCATGCGGTCGCTGACGAGGGTGGCGGTGCTGGGCGGCATCGCCGCCGCCTTCGTCGCCGGCACCCTCGTCGACCGGCCGCTCTCGGACGCCCCGCCGGCCGGTCCTGGTGGCGACCGGGTGGTGGTGACCCCGGGCGACGCGGTCACGCCGGCCGCGTTCCACGGCGACCTCCAGCCGGCGGCGTCCTGCGAGGCGCTGCGTCGGTCCTACGTCGAGCGGGCGCTGGAGCTGATCGGTCCCTACGGCTGGGACTTCTACTACCCGCAGTTCGGCCGGGGCGGGTGGATGCTCGATCGGGCGAACGCCGTGATCCCGACCGCGGGCCGCCTCGTTGCGTTCAAGGCGAACTACCGCGGACCACAGACCAACCACCAGCTGAGCAGCGAGACCGGCACCAACGTGCAGGAGGCGGGCGTCGACGAGCCGGACACCGTCAAGACCGACGGCAAGCGGCTGCTGCGGCTCAAGGACTCCGTGCTGACGACGTACGACGTGACCGGCGAGCAGGTCGCGGAGCTGGGCTCGCTCGACCTCGGCGACCTGCGCAACGGCGAGATCATGCTGGCCGGCGACACCGTCGTCGCGATCGGCAACCCGGGCCGACGGCTCGGCGCCACCCGGGTGCTGACCGTCGACATCTCGGACCCCGCCTCCCCGACGCTGGTGGAGACCGTCGACTACGACAGCGCCCTGGTCACCGCCCGCCAGCACGGCGGCGACGTACGCCTCGTGCTCCAGGCCGGCCTGCCCCGCCTCGACTTCGTCGATCCGGCCCCGCGCCGCGACGGGCCACTGCGGCAGCGGCTGCGCGACGCCCGCGAGGCCAACCGCCAGGTGGTGCGCGAGTCGACGCTGGCCGACTGGGTCCCGCGTGTGGTGCGCGAGGACGGCACGTCCGAGCAGCTCGTCGACTGCGACCGGATGGCGATCCCACGCGCCGACCTCGCCCTCGACACCATGGCCGTGGTCGGCTTCTCCGCCGAGTCGCCCTCCGAGCTCGACGCGCTCGGGCTGGCCGGCGCCGCGCCGATGGTCTACGAGTCGCCCGACCACCTCTACCTCGCGACCCGGGCCGACTCGTCCGGGTTCGGCTTCGGGGTCGTCGCGCGCAAGACCGGGGGCAGCGACGGGGTCACCCACGTCTTCGACTTCGCGCTCGACGGCGCCGGGGCGTCATACGTCGGGTCCGGCGAGGTCGAGGGGTCCCTGGCGGACCGCTGGTCGATGGACGAGCACGACGGCGTGCTGCGGCTCGCGGTCGGCCCGACGTCCGAGACCGGCAACTTCAACTCGATCGTGACC
>JBAZRQ010000318.1:0-3923 GCA_041662925.1 Nocardioides sp.
CTCGGCGGCGGGGGCCAGCTGGTGGACCCGGGCGATCAGGACGTCCTCGTAGTGCGAGCGGTCGAAGACCCCGATGTGGCCCGGCTCGGGCAGCGCCCGCTTGATCCGCCACAGGAAGTCGTGGCCGAGCTCGGTCTTGGTCGGCGCCTTGAACGCCTTGATCTGCACCCCCTGGGGGTCGACCAGCCCGACCGTGTAGCGCAGCACCCCGCCCTTGCCGGAGGTGTCCATGCCCTGCAGCACGAGAAGCAGGCTCCGGGTCGAACCCGTCGTCCGCTCCGCGAACAGCCGCTCCTGTACATCGGCGAGCTGGGGGCCGATCTCGGCCAGCGCCGCCTCCCCCTCCTCCTTGTCGCCCTCGAACCCCGGCGTGGAGTCGGTCGGGATGGACGAGAGGTCGACGGGACCCGGGGGCAGCCGGACCAGGGGCTCGACGGGGGGCAGGCTCATGGAGCCACTATCCCAGGACGGCTAGCCCAGGACTGTGGACACGTCGAGGGTGCAACCGACCACGGTGTCGACCGTGCCGTCGGGCTGGGGCTCGTCGAACCAGACCCCCTCGGTGAAGCCGACCTTGGTCAGCATCCGCAGCGACGCGCGGTTGCGGTGGTCGGGCGCGGCGAACAAGGAGGTCGCCTCCGGGAACCGCCGCCGCGCGCGCTCCATCCACGCCCACAGGATCCGCGGGCCGAACCCGCGGCCGACCCACGCGGTCTCCCCGATCGCGAAGTCGACGCCCACCGCCTGCGGGTCGGGGCACAGCAACGCGAACTCCGGATAGTCGGCGATCAGGTAGTCCTGCAGGAAGCCGATCGAGCGGCCGTTGACCTCGGCGACGTACATCCGGGTCGGCGTCATCCCGTCGATCGCCGGACCGTAGGCCTCCTGGACCGCCTCGGGAGTCGGGTCGCCGTCGCCGGCCCACCAACGGTGGATGTGCTCGGCCTGCCGCCAGCGGGTGACGTCGGCCAGGTCGCCGGGGGTCATCGCGCGCACCGTGACCCGGTTGTCGTGGTCGAGCCGGAACTGCAGCGTCTCCCCTGAGAGGTCGACCGGGACGGGCTCGGCGTGCAGGCTGGCGACGGTACGGCGCGCGGCCGCTGCCCACGACTCCCCCTCGTGCACCGCTCCCTTCAGCTCGTGCCCGCGGTCGCGGACCACGAGTCGCACGGGCCCCTGGCTCATCGGGACCGGGTGACCGGCGTCAGCGACGACCACGGGAAGTCGATCCATGCCTCGGTGCGGCGCCAGACGTAGGCCGGGTGCACGACGGTCCAGGGCTTCTCGTAGATGACGGCCTCCCTGGCCTCGGCGACATGGTCGGCGCAGAAGTCGCGCACGATCTCGAGCGTCTTCCCGGTGTCGGCGACGTCGTCGGCGATCAGCACCTTGAGGCCCGACAGGTCGACCGCCTTCGGCGTGGGCGGCAGCATGATCGGCACGTCGAGGCGGGTGTCGACCCCGGTGTAGAACTCGACGTTGACCGCGGAGAGGTTCTTGACGCCGAGTGCGTAGCCCAGGCCCATCCCGAGCCCGAGACCGCCACGGGCGATCGAGAGGATCAGGTCGGGCTCGTAGCCGTCGTCGGCCACCATCTGCGCGAGCTCGCGCACCGCGACGCCGAACTGGTCGTAGGTCAGGATCTCGCGCTCGTCAGCCACGCGGCCGATTGTGACATCCGCTCGCGCGGACGTCAGAACTCCGCCGCCTCGCGGTCGGCGGAGGCTAGCTCGTCCTTGACGACGGAGAACGCCATCGAGGGGCCGTAGCCCTTGCGGGCGAGCATCCCGACGAGCCGCCGGGTAGCGGTGGTGTCGTCGACGCGGGTCAGCGAGCGGAGCTTCTTGCGGACCAGCAGCCTGGCCGCCTGCTCCTCGTCGGCCGGGTCGATCGTGTCGAGCGCCTCACGCGCGACCTCGTCGTCGATGCCCTTGCGGCGCAGCTCCTGGGCGAGGGCGCGACCGGCCAGGCCCTTGCCGGGCTGCCGGCTGGCGACCCACTCGCGGGCGAACGCCGCGTCGTTGATCAGCCCGACCTCCTCGAACCGGTCGAGGAGCCGCTTGGCGACGTCGTCGGGGACGTTCTTCTTGGCCAGCCGCCCGGCCAGCTCGCTGCGGGTGCGGGCCTGGCCGGTCAGCTGGTCGAGCAGGATCTTGCGCGCGACCGACTCCGGGTCGGCGGCCGGACCCTCGGCGACGGGGTCCGGTGGGGGCGCCGCGGACGGTGGTGGTGGCGTGGAGCGTGTCCACGCCGCCACCCCGTCGTGGACGTCGCCGAGCCAGGGGTCGGCGTCAGAAGGAGTCGACACCGATCGGCTCGTCGCTGAGGTCGTCGGCAGGAGCGTCGACCTGCGGGCCGACGCCGAGCTTCTCGAGGATCCGCTTCTCCAGCTCGTTGGCCAGGTCGGGGTTGTCCTTGAGGAACGTGCGGGCGTTTTCCTTGCCCTGTCCGAGCTGGTCGCCCTCGTAGGTGTACCAAGCGCCGGCCTTGCGGACCAGGCCCGCCTCGACACCCACGTCGATCAGGCCGCCCTCACGGCTGATGCCCTTGCCGTACATGATGTCGAACTCGGCCTGCTTGAACGGCGGGGCCACCTTGTTCTTGACGACCTTGACCCGGGTGCGGTTGCCGACCATGTCGGTGCCGTCCTTGAGCGTCTCGATGCGGCGCACGTCGAGGCGCACCGAGGAGTAGAACTTCAGCGCCTTGCCACCGGTGGTGGTCTCGGGCGAGCCGAACATGACGCCGATCTTCTCGCGGAGCTGGTTGATGAAGATCATCGTCGTGTTGGAGTTGTTGAGCGCGCCGGTCATCTTGCGCAGCGCCTGGCTCATCAGCCGGGCCTGGAGGCCGACGTGGCTGTCGCCCATCTCGCCCTCGATCTCGGCGCGCGGCACCAGCGCGGCGACGGAGTCGATCACGATCAGGTCGAGCGCGCCGGAGCGGATCAGCATGTCGGCGATCTCGAGCGCCTGCTCACCGGAGTCGGGCTGGGAGACCAGCAGCGCGTCGGTGTCGACGCCGAGGTTCTTCGCGTAGTCGGGGTCGAGCGCGTGCTCGGCGTCGATGAACGCCACGATGCCGCCGGCGCGCTGGGCGTTGGCCACGGCGTGCAGGGCGACGGTCGTCTTGCCGGAGGACTCGGGACCGTAGATCTCCACCACGCGACCGCGCGGGAGACCACCGAGCCCCAGGGCCACGTCGAGGGCGATCGACCCGGTCGGGATGACTTCGAGCGGCGCACGGGTCTCGTCGCCGAGCCGCATCACCGAGCCCTTGCCGAACTGCTTCTCGATGTTGAGCAGCGCGGCGTCGAGCGCCTTGTCGCGGGGGTCTCCACCAGCCATGATGTTCCGTCCTTCGTCTGTGAGGTGCGTGAGATCTGTGGTCTTCGTCGTCTGGCTGGACGCTAGACCGGACCGCCGACAGTCCTCGGCCCCGGCGTGCGGGCCTGTGGACGACGCTCGCCCGGCGGGGACCTGCGTCTGCTTGCGGGCACCAACCTAGCCCGAACACCTGTTCGACTGCAGGTGCGGGCCCGGCGTGTCGCCGACTTCCGCGTACGACGGTCCGCTCGGCACCCCGCCGCGTTACGGCAGTGCCGCCGCCAGCCCGTCGAGGATCAGGTCGAGACCGAAGTCGAACTCGTCGCCGAAGTCGTAGCCCGGTCGCATGACGTGCTCCTGTGCCAGCTCGACGAGGTGGGGGTACTCGCCGGTCGCGAACTGCTCCATCATGGTCCCGGCCACCTCCGCCGCGGCGTCGGCGCCCTCGAACGGCAGCCCCGTCTCCTGCAGCGCGAAGCCGTAGACGTAGCTGTCGACCACCGCGAGCGCGTGCGCGGTCAGTGCGACCGAGAACCCCCCGCGCCGCAGCATCCCGATGCTGGCGTCGTGGTGGCGCAACGTCGCGGGGCCGGGGTT
>JBAZRQ010000319.1:0-3920 GCA_041662925.1 Nocardioides sp.
CTCGGCCTCGAAGACCCGGCGGGGGTCGACCGGCGCGTCCGCATAGCGCTCGTCGTACGACGTCAGCAGTGGCGCCACGTCGACGCCGAGGACCCGGGCGAGTGTGCGCAGGTGGCCGCGGGCGTAGAAGTCGCCACCACAGGGCGCGAAGTCGTCGACCTCGATCGCCTCGATCACGTGGGGACGGATCCGGGTGCGCTCGGCGAGCTGGTCGACGCTGAGCGCCAACCGGGCCCGGGCGGCGGCGAGCTCGGGGCCCACCACGGGGTCGGCCACCGGCACCGCGGCCAGGTCGTCGATGACGACGGTGACGTCGCCCAGCTCCTCGCCCAGCTCCTCGTCGGTGATCGCGAGACCTCCGGCCCAGTAGGCCGTGTCCTCCAGGCCGTCGCCGTCGCGGCGCAGCTCGTCGGCCTCGGGCAGCGAGCGCACCGTGTCGACCTCGTCGAGGCGGAGCGCCGTGGCGCCCACCGTCGGCGCGTCCTGGGGCTCGCGGCGGGTTTCGGACCGGGCCGCCTTGAGCAGGGCCCGCAACGGGTGGGGGGTGGGGCTGGCGAACGCCGGGCGCTTCGTGTCGGCGGCCGGAGGCTCGGGCACGACGTCGTCGAGGTCCTCGTCGTGCTGCGCCTCGACGGACGCGTCATCGCTGTCCGTCTCGTCCTGGTGCAGCTCGGGCGGCACGATCTCGATCTCCACCACGTCGGCGGTGAAGCCGGAGCGCTCCAGGAGGGTGTTGGCCAGGTCGTCGCCGCCACCGATGACGCTCGTGGCGAGACCGAGCCGGACCGACCACTCGGTGCCGTCGGCCCCGAAGACGTCGAGCCGCCCGTCGCGGAGGGGCCCGCGGGGCGCCAGGTGCTCGACCCGCTCGACGTCGGACCAGGGCAGGCCGTGCCAGGTGCGTCCGCGGCGCACTCGCAGTCCATGCTCGTCGGCGACCAGCAACGGGGAGCGTGCGTCGAGGAGTGCGAAGAGCTGCACCCCGCCGACCACGGCCATCACCGCGCACACTGCCCAGTCGAGCACCGAGCCGGAGCTCGTGGCCCGCACCAGGTAGGCGATCGCCACGCCGGAGCCGGCGAGCCCCAGAGCCGCGGCCACCGGCACCCGGCGTCGTACCTCCACGGTGGTCGGGGCCTCGACGGCCTCCAGCTCCGTGCTCACGATGGTGTCGGTCATCTCGCTCACATCCCCGTCGACTGCAGCGTCATGATCACGGCGTCCAGCTCGTCGGGCTTGACCAGCACGTCGCGGGCCTTGGAGCCCTCGCTCGGTCCGACCACTCCCCTGCTCTCCATGATGTCCATCAGTCGCCCGGCCTTGGCGAAGCCGACTCGCAGCTTGCGCTGCAGCATCGAGGTCGACCCGAACTGGGTCGTCACCACCAACTCGATGGCCTGGACCACGAGGTCCATGTCGTCGCCGATGTCGTCGTCGATCTCCCGCTTGCTCGCCGCCGGGACGGTGACGTCCTCGCGGTAGCTGGGCTCGAGCTGGGTCTTGCAGTGCGCGACGACCTGGTGGATCTCGGCCTCAGTCACCCAGGAGCCCTGCACACGCACGGCCTTGGAGGCGCCCATCGGCAGGAACAGTCCGTCACCCTGGCCGACCAGCTTCTCCGCTCCCGGCTGGTCGAGGATGACCCGGCTGTCAGCGAGCGACGACGTCGAGAACGCCAGCCGCGACGGCACGTTGGCCTTGATCAGGCCGGTGACCACGTCGACCGACGGCCGCTGCGTCGCCAGCACGAGGTGGATGCCCGCGGCCCGCGCGAGCTGCGTGATCCGGACGATCGAGTCCTCGACGTCGCGCGGCGACACCATCATCAGGTCGGCGAGCTCGTCGACGATCACCAGCAGGTAGGGGTACGGCGTCAGCACCCGCTCGCTGCCTGGAGGGACCTGGACCTTGCCGCCACGGACGGCCTTGTTGAAGTCGTCGATGTGCCGGAAGCCGAAGTTGGCCAGGTCGTCGTAGCGCATGTCCATCTCGCGCACGACCCACTGCAGCGCCTCGGCGGCCTTCTTGGGGCTGGTGATGATCGGCGTGATCAGGTGCGGGACGCCTTCGTAGGCGTTGAGCTCGACCCGCTTGGGGTCGACCATGATCATCCGCACCTCGTCGGGCGTCGACCGCATCAGGATCGAGGTGATCATCGAGTTGATGAAGCTCGACTTGCCCGAACCGGTCGCGCCGGCCACGAGCAGGTGCGGCATCTTCGCGAGGTTGGCGACCACGAAGCCGCCCTCGACGTCCTTGCCGAGCCCGGCCACCATCGGGTGGTGGTCGGAGTGCGCGGCGTTGGACCGGAGCACGTCGCCGAGGGAGACGATCTCCTTGTCCAGGTTGGGGATCTCGATGCCGATCGCCGACTTGCCGGGGATCGGGCTCAGGATCCGCACGTCGGCCGACGCCACGGCGTAGGCGATGTTGCGCGACAGGGCCGTGACCTTCTCGACCTTGACCGCCGGACCGACCTCGACCTCGTAGCGCGTGACGGTGGGGCCCCGGGTGTAGCCGGTGACCTGGGCGTCGATGCCGAACTCCTCCATCACCTGGGTGAGGCGGTGGACCACGTCGTCGCTGGCCTTGGAGCGGGGCTTGTGGACCGACCCGGGCTTGAGCACCTCGTTGCCGGGGAGCGAGTAGACGATGTCGCCGGACAGCGAGAGCTGCTCGACGCGCTGCGGGATCGGCGTGTGCGGAGGCGGCTCGAGGTCGTGCTTCCCGTCCGCCACCACCGGCTCCGGCGCGTCGTGCGGGCCCATGATGCCGAGGCCGGCGTCCTCTTCGAGGGCTACGTCGAGGGCGTCCGCCTTGCGTCGCCGGCGCGGCTTCTCCTCGACCACCGGCGTGTCGTAGGCGGGGTCGCCCATCTCGGGGTCGATCTCGAGGGCCTTGCGTGAGCCACGGCTGCGCATCGGCTGCGTGGCGTCGTCGTCGTCCTCGTCGGCGTGACGGCCGAGAGTGTGGTCGCGCAGGGCAGCGAGCCGCGACGGGAGGCGGTAGAGCGGGGTGGAGGTGATGACCAGGGTGCCGAAGAACGCGAGGAGCAGCAGCAGCGGCACCACGACGTACTCCGACTGCAGCAGGTCGAGGAGCAGCGAGGACACCACGAAACCGACGGCTCCCCCGGCGTCCTGGAGGTTGCTCGAGTCACCGGCAGTGGGCTGGGGGCTCCCGTTGGCGATGTGGACCACCCCGAGCAGCCCGAAGGAGAACGCCGCCCAGCCGACGACCTGCCGGCCCGCCGGCCCGGTGCGGACCGGGTCACGCATGACCCGCCAGCCGGCGACGACGATCAGCATGGGGACGAACCAGCCGACCTTGCCGACGGTCCCGGCGACCGCCGTACGAGCGACCTCCATGACACCGCCGGGGAGCTGGAACCACACGGCGCCGGCGACGACCACGGCCAGACCGAAGAGGAACAGCCCGGCACCGTCGCGGCGCTGCTCGGGCTCGAGGTCACGGGCGGTGTGACCGATCCCGCGGGCCGCGGCGCCGACACCGTGGGCGAGGCCGAGCCAGACCGCGCTGAGACCGCGGAAGACGGCGAGGAAGAGGCGGGCGACGGGACCGGTGCCACTGCGTACGGCGCGGGGTGCGGGCCGTGCCGCCGGGCGGCGTTTGGCGGGCGCCCGCTTCTTGGCGGCCGTCGTCCGGCCGCGGCTCTTCGCCTGGGTGGTCCTGCTGGGTGACTTCCGGGCACTCCGCGTTCGGGTGCTCGAGCCCCCTCGACCGCTGCTGGATCGCGACGAGGACGTGCTCTTGCTCCGCGAACCCGGCGGGGAAGACGTACGGGTCGCCATGCGACCAAACTAGGCCACCGTCCCACCAGTCACTTGCATCACAGGGAGCGTGTCGCCCGCGGGCTGCCCCGGAGCGCCCTGTGGGGCCGACACAGCGAATTCTGGGGA
>JBAZRQ010000320.1:0-3907 GCA_041662925.1 Nocardioides sp.
CGCCGAGCATAGGGTGACGGGCATGTGGATGAGGCGCCTGGTCGTGGCCACCGTGGTGGCTCTGCTGGTGGCGCTCGCCGCCCCCGCGAGCGCGGGGTCGACGGCGGCCGAGACCAACCGCTTCCGCGACTGGGCGAAGCAGGCCGATGGCAGCCACTATCTCGTCGGCCGGGTCTCGCCCGACGTGGCCGAGCAGTGGGTGTTCTACCAGCGCAAGCTGTGCGCCACCTGCCGCTGGCGGCCCTACACCAAGCGGCTCACCGACGCGGCGGGGCGCTTCCAGGTCCGGATCGCCTTCCCCCGCACGGCAAAACCGGTCTGGCGCTACCGCGGTTACGTGCCGGCGAGCGCCGAGCACCCGCGCGACGAGGGCCGCGTCTGGCTCGCCTGTGCCCGGACCGTCTGCCGAAACCAGGGGGTTTAGCCCGGTGCCCGCGGGGATAGGTTCTGGGGGCGTCATCCCCAACTTCCGAGGAGTCCTCCCCATGCGGTCGTCCCGCTTCATCGCCATCCTGGTCGCGCTCATGTTCGCCGCCGTGGCCCCTATGTCCAGTGCGCAGGCCACGCCCGAAGGCGTCTACGCCAAGGCCCGTTCCGCTCACGTGATCAAGCACCTCCAGGCCGGCGAGATCCGCCAGACCGGCCGGTTCTACGTCAAGGGCCAGGTCGTCACTGCCCCCAACAAGTACGTCAAGCTGCAGAAGAAGAAGTGCCAGAAGTGCGCCTACAAGCCGCTCAAGCAGACCAAGACCAGCAAGGCCGGCAGCTTCCGCATGGAGTTCGACGGCCCCCGCGGCTCCTGCTACCGCATCTTCGTGCCGGGTACGACCAAGTACAAGCCCGCCTACCGCGCAGTCGGCTGCATCGTCGCGGGCTGACCCGCACCGAGCACTGACACACGTAGGGCCCCGCCGGTCTCGGCGGGGCCCTACGTATGTCTCAGAGGTGCCTCAGACCACGGTCCAGGTGTCGCCGCCGTTGATCAGCGCGGTGAGCCGGTCGCCCGGGTCGCCGGGGGCCGCCTCGCGTGACGTCGCGATCTGGGCGCGCGCCTGGTCGTCGTACGTCGGACGCTCGACCTGGCGGAAGATCCCGATCGGCGACTGGTTGAGGTATCCGGAGTCGGTGAGCCGGCTGATCGCGAACGCCGTCGACGGGTCGGGGTTGTGTGCGTCGTGCACGAGCAGCGCGTCCTCTCCCACGTCGCTGGTCGCGACGATCTTGACGCCACCGGTCTGGGTGTCGCGGACCAGGCCCTTGGAGCCCTCCACGCCGAACCGGATGGGTTCGCCGTGGACGAGCGGGATGATCGCGTCGGCCTTCGTGTCGTTGTTCTTGATCGCGTCGAACGCGCCGTCGTTGAAGATCGGGCAGTTCTGGTAGATCTCGACGAACGACGTGCCCCGGTGGGCGGCGGCCGCGGAGAGTACCGAGGTGAGGTGCTTGCGGTCGGAGTCGATGGTGCGGGCGACGAACGAGCCCTCGGCCCCCAGCGCCAGCGAGACCGGGTTGAACGGGTGGTCCAAGGACCCCATCGGGGTCGACTTGGTGATCTTGCCGGCCTCGGAGGTGGGGGAGTACTGACCCTTGGTCAGGCCGTAGATCCGGTTGTTGAACAGCAGGATCGTCATGTTGACGTTGCGGCGCAGCGCGTGGATCAGGTGGTTGCCGCCGATCGACAGCGCGTCGCCGTCGCCGGTGACGACCCACACCGAGAGGTCCTCGCGGGCGGTGGCGATGCCGGTCGCGATCGAGGGCGCGCGGCCGTGGATCGAGTGCATGCCGTAGGTGTCGAGGTAGTAGGGGAACCGGCTCGAGCAGCCGATGCCGGAGACGAAGACGATGTTTTCGCGGCGCAGTCCGAGCTGGGGCAGGAACCCCTGGACGGCCTTGAGCACGGCGTAGTCACCGCATCCGGGGCACCAGCGGACCTCCTGGTCGGAGGTGTACTCCTTGCCCGTCTGGGGCTCGTCGTTGGTGGGGATGAGTTCGACGCCGGAGCGTACGCCGGGGAAGGGCAGTTGTTCGGTGCTCACTGGGTTGCCTCCATGCTGATCGAGGGGGGAGTGAGGTCGACCTCGATGCCCTCGGCGTCGGCCACGAGGGCGCCGATCGCGTCGGCGAGCACGGCGGCCTTGATCGGCATGCCGTTGACCTGGTTGTAGCCGATGGCGTCGACGAGGTACTTGCCCCGCAGCAGCAGCGACAGCTGGCCGAGGTTCATCTCGGGCACGAGGACCTTGTCGTAACGGCGCAGGATCTCCCCGAGGTCCTTGGGGAACGGGTTGAGGTGGCGCAGGTGGACCTGGGCCACGTGGTAGCCGGCCTTGCGCACCCGGCGGCAGCCGGCGCCGATCGGGCCGTAGGTCGAGCCCCAGCCGATCACGAGCACCTTGGCCCGACCGGAGGGGTCGTCGACCTCCAGCGGTGGCAGCGAGTCGGCGATCCGGTCGACCTTGGCCTGGCGGGTGCGGACCATCCGGTCGTGGTTGGCGGGGTCGTAGGAGATGTTGCCGTGACCCTCGCCCTTCTCCAGTCCGCCGATGCGGTGCTCGAGGCCGGGCGTGCCGGGGACGGCCCAGGGCCGGGCCAGGGTCTCCTCGTCGCGCAGGTAGGGCCAGAAGTCCTTCTCCTCAGCGGTGACCGTGCCGTCCTCGGCGGTGCTGGCCGGGGTGACGACGTGGTTGGGCTCGGTGGCGAACGCCGGGTCGATCGTCGGCAGGTCGTCGATGTCGGGGACCCGCCACGGCTCGGAGCCGTTGGCGAGGTAGCCGTCGGAGAGCAGCATCACCGGCGTGCGGTAGGTGATCGCGATCCGGGCGGCCTCGACGGCGGCGTCGAAGCAGTCGCCGGGCGACTGCGGCGCCACGATCGGGACCGGCGCCTCGCCGTTGCGGCCGAACATCGCCTGCAGCAGGTCGGCCTGCTCGGTCTTCGTCGGCAGTCCGGTGGACGGCCCGCCGCGCTGGACGTCGATGACCAGGAGCGGGAGCTCGGTCATCACGGCGAGGCCGATCGCCTCGGACTTGAGCGCGATGCCGGGCCCGGACGTGGTGGTGACGCCGAGGTGACCCGCGAACGAGGCTCCGATCGCGGCACCCACGCCCGCGATCTCGTCCTCGGCCTGCAGGGTCGTCACACCGAACGACTTGTGCTTGCTCAGCTCGTGGAGGATGTCGGAGGCCGGGGTGATCGGGTAGCTGCCGAGGAAGATCGGGAGCCCGGACCGGACGCCGGCGGCGACGAGACCGTAGGACAGCGCGAGGTTGCCGGTGATGTTGCGGTAGGTGCCCGCCGACATCGGGGCCGGCTTGATCTCGTACTGGACCACGAACGTCTCGGTGGTCTCGCCGAAGTTCCAGCCGGCCTTGAACGCCGTGATGTTGGCGTCGCGGATGTCGGGGACCTTCGCGAAGCGCTTGCTCAGGAAGGTGATCGTGGACTCGATGGGGCGGCCGTACATCCAGGACAGCAGGCCGAGCGCGAACATGTTCTTGGCGCGGGCGGCGTCCTTGCGGGACAGGCCGAACTCCTTGACGGCCTCGACCGTCATCCCGGTGAGGTCGAGGGGGAAGACGGAGAACGCGCCGAGCGGGTCGTTCGCGTCGCCGAGGAAGTCGAGCGGGTTGGTGTCGTAGCCCGCCTTGGCGAGGTTGCGGCCGCTGAAGTCGTGGGTGTCGACGATGATCGCCGCACCCTTGGGCAGGTCGCCCAGGTTGGCCTTGAGGGCCGCGGGGTTCATCGCCACGAGTACGTCGGGCGCGTCGCCCGCCGTGAGGATGTCGTGGTCGGCGAAGTGGACCTGGAACGAGCTGACACCCGGGAGCGTGCCCTGAGGGGCGCGGATCTCGGCGGGGAAGTTGGGCAGCGTCACGAGGTCGTTGCCGAAGACCGCGGACTCCTGGGT
>JBAZRQ010000321.1:0-3898 GCA_041662925.1 Nocardioides sp.
GGCGGGGTCGGCATCACCACGAACCGCGCCCTCGCCATCCTCGTGGCCGGCGTCCTGATCACGGCGTTCTTCGTCACCTTCAAGTACTCCAACTGGGGCATCGCGATGAGAGCCGCAGCCGAGGACGGCGAGGCGGCGGCCCTGATGGGCATTCGCATGGGCCGCGTCTCGATGGTGGCCTGGATGATCGCCGGAGTGCTCGCCGCCGTCGCCGGTCTGTTTGCCGTCGGTGCACCGACGCCCGGCGTGACCCCCGCGGTGGCCACGGTCGCGCTGAGCGCGCTGCCGGCTGCGATCCTCGGCGGGCTCGACTCGACCGGAGGGGCCCTGGTCGGCGGGCTGCTGATCGGCGTCGCCGAGGCGATGGCCGCCGGCTACCAGGACGAGATCGCATTTCTGGGACGCGGCTTCGGTGACGTGGTGCCGTACGTCGTCATGGTCGCCGTGCTCCTGGTGCGACCGTCGGGACTCTTCGGAACCCGGGAGATGACTCGTGTCTGAGGCCACGACCGTTCGAGAAGCGCCGACCCAGAACCCCGTCCTGCGCCGCTCGACCCGCACCGCGGGCCGGCTGGTCAAGCTCGTCGTCGGGCTCGCCCTGCTCGTGGTCCTGCTCGCGCTACCGCTCTACGTCGAGGAGTTCTGGCTCCGCGCCGGGTTCGCGGTCTTCGGCGCGATCATCGGTGCTGTCGGGCTCAACCTGCTCGTCGGCACCACCGGCCAGCTGTCACTGGCACACGCCTTCTTCCTGGCCGTCGGTGCCGTCACCTACACCTACACCTCAGGAGAGCCGGGCGGCACCGCCAACCCGTACGGCGGGCTGGGCTGGTCCCCGCTCCTCGGCATGCTCCTCGGCGTGGTCGCCGCCGGTTCGGCCGGTCTGCTCTTCAGCCCGATCGCGGCCCGTCTGCGTGGGATCTACCTCGGCATCGCCTCGCTCGGGCTCGTCTTCATCGGCGACCACGTGCTCAACACGTGGGGCTCGGTGACGGGTGGCTTCAACGGTCGCCTGGTGCCGTACTTCTCGATCTTCGGCTTCAGCTTCGGGGGCAACGACTCGCCGACCCTCGCCGTCCTCGGTGTCCCCTTCGGACAGGCCGAGCGGCTCTGGTACCTCGGCCTGGTGCTCTGCATCGGCGCCTGCTGGTTCGCCGCCAACCTGCTCCGCTCGCGACCCGGTCGCGCGCTGCAGGCGCTGCGCGACAGCGAGGTGGCGGCCTCGGTGATGGGTGTCGACGTCCGCGACTACAAGGCGAAGGCCTTCCTGGTCTCCTCCATGTACGCCGGGCTGGCCGGCGTCCTCTACGCGCTGTCGATCGGCTCCGTGGCCCCCGACTCGTTCGGGCTCACGCTCTCCGTGCAGTTCCTCGCGATGATCGTGCTGGGCGGCCTCGGCTCGGTGTGGGGCTCGGTCCTCGGCGCCACTTTCGTGAGTGCGCTTCCGCTGGTCTTCCAGCAGTACGCCGGCTCGCTGCCGTTCATCGTCGACCCGGGGGAGCCCGGCATCGTGGCGAGCCAGGCGGCCGCATTCCTGTACGGCGCGGCGATCGTCCTCGTCGTGCTCTTCGAGCCCGGCGGCCTCGTCGGTCTCGCCCGCCGCTTGCGGCGCCCCCACCGTGCACCGGGAGCTGCGTCCGCAGCCACCTCAGGTGTCGATCAGGACCAGCTCACCCCATCGGCGCGAGCCGGCACGTCAACTCGAGGAGACAACTGATGAAGAGAACCACGAAGCGCGGGGCGATCACACTCGTGTCGGCGGCCATGGTGCTGGCTGCGTCTGGGTGCAGCACCAAGGCGTCGGACGAGGAGACGACCAGCCAGGACGGGGTGAAGATCGGTCGTGGAATCGACGGCACCACCATCCAGCTCGGCTCCCTCACCGACCTGACCGGCGTCTTCGCGGCGCTCGGCAAGGACATCACCAACGCCCAGTCGCTGTACTGGAAGGACCAGAACGCCGGCGACAAGATCTGCGGCAAGTACACCGTGGAGGAGACCGTCAAGGACCACGGCTACGACACGCAGCGCGGCATCCAGCTCTACAGCTCCATCCACAACGACGTGCTGGCCATCGAGCAGACCATCGGCTCGCCCATCAACACCGGCTTGCTGCCGCAGTTCGAGACCGACCACATGGTCAACATCCCGGCCGCATGGGCGCAGTCGCTGACCGAGAGCCCGCAGATCGCCATCGTCGGCGCGACCTACGAGGTCGAGATGATCAACGCCCTCGACTACCTCCTCGAGGAGGGCAAGATCAAGGAGGGCGACAAGATCGGCCACATCTACTTCGAGGGCGAGTACGGCGAGGGCGGCCTGGCCGGGTCGAAGTACTTCGCCGAGCAGCACGGCATGGAAGTCGTCGAGCAGCAGATCCAGGCGACCGACACGGACATGACCGCCCAGGTCACCGCGCTCAAGGCCGAAGGCGTCAAGAGCATCGCCCTCACGGTGGCTCCCGGGCAGACCGCCTCGGTCGCCGGAGTCGCGGCCTCCGCCGGGCTCAACGTCCCGATCGTGGGCAACAACCCGGTCTTCGCCCCCGCACTGCTGGATGGTCCCGCGGGCCCGGCGCTCATTGCGAACCTGTACGTCGCCTCGCCGGTCGCGCCCTTCGACAAGCTGCCCGACCTGCTCACGAAGTACCAGTCCGCCTACCCGGGCGACCCGACGCTGGGTGTCGTCTTCGGCACCGCCGCGGCCGACGTCATGCGCCAGATCCTCGACAAGGCGTGCGAGAACGGTGACCTGACCCCCGAGGGTGTCTCGGCCGCCAAGGACGACCTCGGCACCGTGGAGACCGAGGGCATGGCGGTCCCGCTGACGTTCGAGACCGGGGCGTCGCCGAGCGACGCGAGCTACATCTTCCGCGCCGCCGACGTCCCCGGCGGTGCGAAGGCCGTGTCCGACAAGTTCGTCGGCGATGACGTGGCCGGGTTCGTCAGCGGAGGCTGATCTGATCGCACCACTGTGTCGAAGCGGTTGGCCCGGACCTGTCGGTCCGGGCCTTCGCGCTCCCCACCGTCAACTGGGCGTGGCCTTCTTCACGTGGCGTGCGATGAGGCCGTAGACCTGACGGGCCTGGTCGTCGTCCTCGCCGTCGTACGCGTGGTCGGCGTCCGCGACCTCGTGGTGCTCGACCAGGGCGCCCGCCTCCCGGAGCCGCTCGGCGTAGCGCGCCCCTTCGTCGCGGAGGAGGTCGAGTGCCGCCGTGATGACCAGCGCGGGGGCGATGCCCCTGATGTCGGCGGTGTCCGCCGGGTTGGCCGGGGAGACCAGGCGGTCGAGCCGCGCCCCCGGGTCGGGCACGTAGGACCCGTCGAAGATCTCCGCCATCCACGGGCGGAGCATGGGCTTGGCGATCGCGGCGTGCTTGTCCTTGGCGCTGGTCGCGAGGTCCAGCGGTGGGTAGTGGAGGACCTGGAGGGCCAGAGGCGGGCCGCCCTCCTCGAGTGCCTGGCGCGCCACGGCCGCGGCGAGCCCGCCCCCGGCACTCTGGCCGCCCACCGTCAACCGGGCTCCGTCCCAACCCTGCTCGGCTCCGTGCTCGGCGACCCAGCGGACGACCTCGAAGGCCTGGCGAGGTGCTGCCGGGAACGGGTGCTGGGGTGCGACGACGTAGCTGACGTTGACCACGACCACGCCCGCCTCCGCGGCGAGGAACCGGCAGAGCGGGTCGTCGGTGTCGATGAGGGACATGACGTAGCCGCCGCCGTGGAAGTTGACGTGGACCGGTGGTGGCGGGCCGTCGGTCTCGGGCAGGTACACGACGGCCCGAGCCGGTGCGATGGAGGTCGGGATCGTCAGCTCGCGGGTGTTGCGCGGGTACTCCGGGAACCGGTCGAGCGGGGAGGCGCGCCCGCCCCGGGTCTGGGCGAGCCTCGCGAGGCGCTGCATC
>JBAZRQ010000322.1:0-3892 GCA_041662925.1 Nocardioides sp.
GGGCGGTCTCAACGAGGCCACCTCCGACATCTTCGGCACCATGGTCGAGTTCTACGCCGCCAACGCCTCCGACCCGGCCGACTACCTGATCGGCGAGGAGTTCGATCTGGCCAGCCACTCCGGCTTCCGCCGCATGGACAACCCCATCGCCGACGGCAGCTCGCCCAACTGCTGGAGCAGCAACACCAAGAACCTCGACGTCCACTACTCCTCGGGAGTGGGCAACCACTTCTTCTACCTGCTGGCCGAGGGCTCGGGTGCCAAGACGATCGGCGGCACGGCGCACAGCTCGCCGACGTGCAACGGCTCGACCGTCACCGGCATCGGCCGCGACGCCGCCCAGAAGATCTGGTTCCGCGCGCTGGACGTCTACATGACCTCGGGCACCACCTACGCCCAGGCCCGCACCGCGACGCTCAGCGCCGCGGCCGACCTCTACGGCTCAGGCAGCGCCCAGCACAGCGCTGTCGCCACGGCTTGGAGCGCGGTCAGCGTCAGCTGAACGCTCTCCACATGGGGAGAAGGGCCCGTGCCGGACGGAACCGGCGCGGGCCCTTCGCCTTGCCCGGGCATAGAGCCGCCGCTGGCTAGAGGAGGCGCAGCAGCGCCGCCGCTGCAGCGGCACCGAACACCACGACCAGGAACGGCGCGCGAAGAAGCAACAGACCGACCGCGACGGCCAGGGCCGCAGCTCGCGCGTCGAGGACCAGGTCCGGCCCGCTGGTGAAGACCTGGATCGCGATCAGGGCTGCCAGCAGCGCCACCGGGATCAGGTCGGCTGCCCGCGCCACCACGGGGCGGCGCAGCACCCGGGCGGGCACCGAGAGGCCCGCGAGCTTGAGCAGGTAGCAGCCGACGCCGGCCGCGAGGATCGCCAGCCAGGTCATCGGCGCACCTCCGGACGCCATAGGGCGCCGACGAGCACCGCCACCCCGCCGGCCACGAGCACCGGCACTCCCGCGGCGGTCACCGGCACCACGCCCAGGGCGACCGCCGCTGCAAGCAGTCCCACCAGCAGGTTGCGGCGCTCACGCAGCCGGGGCCAGAGCAGCGCGAGGAACGCCGCGCCGACGGCCGCGTCCAGCCCGTAGGTGCGCGGGTCCCCGATCGCCGTACCGGCCACCGCGCCGACCAGCGTGAACAGGTTCCACAGCACGAAGATGCTGAGCCCGGTGGTGAGGAAGCCGGTGCGGGCCCCGGCGGTCGTCGTCCGGGTGACGCTCATCGCGGTCGACTCGTCGATCAGCAGGTGCGCGGCCGCCAGCCGGCGTCGCCCCGTGAAGTCCAGCAGTGGCGCCAGGCGCAGGCCGTAGAGGGTGTTGCGGGTGCCGAGCAGCAACGCGGTCAGCGCGCCCGACAGGGGGGCGCCCCCGGACGCCAGGACGCCGACCATGGCGAACTGGGAGGCGCCCGTGAACATCAGCAGGGACAGGACGCAGGTCTGCGCCACGTCCAGCCCGGAGGCCACGGAGACCGCGCCGAACGACATGCCGTAGGTGCCGGTGGCGATGCCCACGCCGAGGCTGTCGCGCACGATCTGGCGACGGTCCTCCGGCTCAGTCACCGGCTCGGTCACGAGAACGCGGTGTGGAGACGCACCTGCTTGACCTGCGTGGTGCCGCTGCCGTCGAGGTCGAGCGTGCGGTGGGCCCCGTCGGGGGCCCAGCCGGCCTCGCTGAGGAAGACCCGCAGGGCGTCGTCGGTGGCGATGGTCCAGGTCACGGCCCGGGTGAACCGGTCGGCGAGCAGGGTGTCGATCGCGGCCTGGACCAGGCGTGAGCCGTGGCCCTTGCGGCGCTCGTCGGGGGCCACCGTGAGCTCCTGCATCTCGCCGTCGGCGACCGGGTCGCAGTCGGGGTCGCTGGCGGGCCCGGTGATCGCGAAGCCCACCACCCGGTTGCGCTCGAGCGCCACCAGGACCCGGTTGCGCGCGTCCTGCGGCTTGCGCAGCGACTCCCGCCATGCGGCGGTCGCCGCGGCGACGTCGGTGGGGAGCGCCTCGGCCGGCATCAGTCCGGCGTACTGCTCCTGCCAGGTGCGCACCTGCAGCGCGGCGATGGCCCCGGCGTCGTCGCCCCAGGCGATGCGTACGGACACGTCGGCGGTAGGGCTGCTCACGGGAGCATCTTGGCATCCGACCTCGGCCGATCGCCCGTCAGTCGTCGAGGAGGTGCCGCAGGTAGGCGTCGGGGCGCTCCAGGAAGCGGCGCCAGTGGTCGACGAGCTGCAGGTCCTGCCACGCGGTCTCCCGCAGCCCCCACTCGCCGATCTCGAGGATCCGAGCGCCCGGCAGCGCGGCGAGCACGGGGGAGTGGGTCGCGCACAGCACCTGCCCGCCGGCCGCGGTGACCCGTTGCAGCACCGCGATCAGGGCCAGGGTCGAGGAGAACGAGAGGGCGGCCTCGGGCTCGTCGAGGCAGTAGAAGCCGTCGGACCGGAAGCGGCTCTCGAGCACTGCCAGGAACGATTCGCCGTGGCTGAGCTCGTGGAAGACCGGGTCGGTGCTGTCCCTGAGGTCGCCGCGGCTGATCTCCTCCAGGTAGGTGTACCAACCGTGCATGGTCTCGGCGCGGAGGAAGAAGCCCCACCTGCTGGCGCCGATGCCACGCCGTACGACGACCGCGTCGCGCAGCGGCGACTCCGTGGCCCGCGTGGTGTGCCGGCTGTGCGTGGACCCACCCTCGGGGGAGAGCCCGTAGGCGGCCGCCACCGCCTCGACCAGCGTGGACTTGCCGGAGCCGTTGTCGCCCACCAGGAAGGTGACGCCCCGCGGGAGGTCCAGCCCCTCGCGCGCCAGCTGGCGCACGGCCGGGAGTGTCATCGGCCAGGAGCGGGCCGGGAGGCCGTGACCGGGCTCCACCTCGACCCGGCGTACCGGCGGCTGGTCGAAGTCCACGCGCCCAGGGTAGGTGCGAGACGTTGGGGACCGCGTCCTAGTGTCGGGGACATGGAGATTCGCAACCTTGGAGCAAGCGGCCTGAAGGTCTCGGCCATCAGCTACGGGAACTGGCTGACCCACGGCTCGCAGGTCGAGGAGGACGCCGCCCTGGCCTGCGTCCGGCAGGCCCTCGCGGAGGGCATCACCACCTTCGACACGGCCGACGTCTACGCCAACACCGCGGCCGAGACGGTGCTGGGCAAGGCCCTTGCCGGCGAGCGCCGCGAGGGTTTGGAGATCTTCACCAAGGTCTACTGGCCGACCGGGCCGGGTGGGCACAACGACCACGGCCTGTCCCGCAAGCACATCATGGAGTCGATCAACGGTTCCCTGGGGCGGCTCGGCACCGACTACGTCGACCTCTACCAGGCCCACCGCTACGACCACGAGACGCCGCTCGAGGAGACGATGGAGGCCTTCGCCGACGTCGTGCGGGCCGGCAAGGCGCTCTACATCGGGGTCTCGGAGTGGCGCGCCGAGGAGATCCGCGCCGCGCACGCACTGGCGCGGGAGCTGCACGTCCCGCTGGTGTCCAACCAGCCGCAGTACAACCTGCTCTGGCGGGTGATCGAGGCCGAGGTCGTGCCGACCTGCGAGGAGCTCGGACTGGGCCAGGTCGTGTGGTCGCCGATCGCGCAGGGCGCGCTCACCGGCAAGTACAAGCCGGGCGAGCAGCCGCCGGCGGGGTCACGGGCCACCGACGACAAGGGCGGGTCCAACATGATCTCGCGCTGGATGGACGACGACATCCTCGAGCGGGTGCAGCGGCTCCGGCCGATCGCCGACGAGGCCGGGCTCAGCCTGGCCCAGCTCGCTGTGGCATGGGTCCTCCAGAACCCCAACGTGTCCAGCGCGATCATCGGCGCCAGCCGGCCCGAGCAGGTCACCGAGAACGTCAAGGCCGCCGGGGTCTCGCTCGACGAGGCGACGATGAGCGCCATCGACGACGTGGTG
>JBAZRQ010000323.1:0-3885 GCA_041662925.1 Nocardioides sp.
TCGCCGATCGTGTCCGCCAGCTCGTCCTCGGTCGTGCCGAACACGTAGGCGATGTCGCTGGAGTGCACGGCCCCGCCCACGGCCTCGAGGGTCGCCGGCGAGGCGATCGAGAACCGGTAGAGGTACGTCGGCGCCCGCTCGGCGTGGGCGGTGGCCAGGAAACGCGCGGGCTCGGTGAACACCGCGTCGGAGAAGAAGTGCTGCTCGAAGTCCGCCGCACCGCCGTAGGCAGCCACCAGGCGCGCGGCGTCCGCGCCGGTGAGGTCTCCCCGCAGCTGCGCGGCGTCGAAGCCGCGCCGCTCCAGGTCGGCGTCGGGGAACTCGAGGTCGGTCGTGCCGACCAGGTAGGGCACGTCGGCCTCGTCGCCGGCCGCGAACACCTCGGCCACCGGGGCCGGCAGCACTCCGCCGTCGACGATGGGGACGTCACCGGCGAACGCGTTGAGAGGTGCCCGCATCACCGTCTCGGCGTCGAGGGCGCGCAGGTCGGCGAGCGAGGCGTCACGCATCCCCGCGGCTGCCCGGGCCTCGGCCAGCGGCTGTGACTCCTCGCGGCCGAGCCCGGACTGGGTGATCGCCCGGTCGAAGAGACCGGCGGCTCGCGGGGAGGCCATCAGCGCGTTGACCGACATGCCGCCGGCCGAGCTGCCGAAGAGCGTGACGTTGCCCGGGTCTCCCCCGAACTCCTGGATGTTGTCGCGCACCCACTCGAGCGCCGCCACCTGGTCGAGCAGTCCGAAGTTGGCCACGTCACCGCGCAGTGACGGATGGGCGAAGAAGCCGAGCCGGCCGAGCCGGTAGTTGAGGGTCACCACCACCACGCCGCGGCGGACCAGCGGCGGCGCGTTGGAGGTCTCGTCGCTGCCGGTGCCCACCATGAACCCGCCACCGTGGACGTAGACGATCACCGGCAGGTCCTCGGAGTCGTCGTCGGGCCGGTTGACGTTGAGGAACAGGCAGTCCTCGCTGGTGTCCTTCACGGTCGCCGGGACCGGGCCGAGCGGCGAGTAGGTGCTCTGCATGCAGGCGCTGCGGTACGCCGTGGCGTCGCGCTCGCCGTCCCACGGCGCGGGTGGGCGGGGCTCGGCCCACCTCAGGTCGCCGACCGGCGCCTCGGCGTACGGGATGCCCCGGAAAGAGCGGATCCCGTCGTGGGTGGTGCCGCGCAGCTTGCCCGCGGCGGTCTCGACGACCGAGGTCGCGCCGGCGTCATCGTCGGAGCAGGCCGACAGGACCGAGGCGACGAGCGCGAGCAGCAGCAACGCCGCTACGGGCCCCACGCGTCGACGGTCCACGCCGCGACCGTAGTGCCTCAGCCGACGATCACGAGCAGAGGCTGACCACCAGGTAGGTGTAGGTGCGCGTGTTCGAGTCCGGGGAGATCCAGCTGGTACCGGCGCGCGCCACGACGTAGGCCACACCCCCGCCCAGCAGGCCGGCCACGTCCTTGGTGGTCGCGCCGGTCACGTCGACCGTCGAGCTCCCATAGTGCAGCGTGTAGAAGCTCGCGTTGGGCACGGCGTCCCAGGTGAACCTGATCGAGCCGATGCCCAGGACGCTGCAGCTGAAGTTGGGCGGGGCCGCGAGCGTGGTCGCGTTGAGGTCGGTGCCCACTGCGGCCACGGAGTCCGTCCACGCCGCGGCCGCCGGCCACGGCAGCAAGGCCGCGCCGCTCGCCACCGTCATCGCCAGCACGCGGGAGCCGTGACGCCCGTGACCCGACGCCTCGGCCCGTCGGCGGCCCTTCGCACGTGGCCGAGGCGGGGCAGCCTCGTCGCGCCCGCGGAACAGCACCGAGGCCAGGAACGCGCCGTACAGCCCGAGGAGCAGCATGCCGACCCGTCCCGACATCCAGCCGAGCACGTAGCCGGCCCACGGCACGCTGCCGATCACCACGTCGGCCTCGGAGACCGTGTGGACCTCGCGGTCGGCGGTGCGGTTGGCGTCGCCCCGGAGGATCAGCTGGCGCTGCTCTCCCTGGGTGGCGAGGCTCACGACCCGGTGCGTCACCCGGGTCCCGCCCGCGTCTTCGACGGACACGACGTCCCCGACCCGGAGGTCGGCGGCGGGGACGGTGCGCACCAGGGCGAGCGCACCCGTGTCGATCGCGGGCGCCATGGAGCCGGAGCGGAACACGAGGGGTCGTACGTCGAGTGTGAGCCCGGCCAGGACGACCAGCAGCCCGACGAGACCCAGCACGGCGCCGGCGGTCAGCACCAGCTCGCGGACACCGCGCGCCAAACGGTGGCCGGTCACGGGGAGACGTCCGAGGTGCCGGTCACGGTGAACGTCGCGCTGGCGGTCTTCCCCTGCAGGCTGCTCGGCGCGGCCGCGTCGAGGGTGACCTGGAAGCAGAGGGTCTGGGTGCCGGCTGCCGCCATCGCGGCGGCGGTTGGCTGCCGGGTCGTGACCAGTCCGGTCGTGGTGGTGGCCGTCAGGGCGACCGCGTTGACGAGGGTGGTGCCGCCGCTGCAGGTGGCGCTGTTGCCGCTGCCAGACCTGGTGCCACCGGCGGACACCGTCAGCGCGAGAGCACCTGCTGTCCCGAAGGCAGCGGCATCGGTCCCCGTCAAGCCCCCGGTCATCGTCCACTTCAACGGCGCGGTCCCGTTGTTCTTCAGCGTCAGCACCTCGGCCGAGGTGCTGCCCGGCACCATGACCGCCATGCCGAGCGTGGTGGTGCTGATCGACGTGTCGGTGTCGTTGACCTGGAGGTCGAGCGTGCCGGCGGTGAAGGTCGTGCCCGTGATCGCCACGTCGTCGGTCCAGAACGCGAACGTGCCCGTGGTTGCGAGCACCCCGACGAGCCCGAGGCCGAGCAGGGCACGCAGGCGCCCCGAGCCGCGGACCGTCGTACGACGGCTGGTGCTGCGGGGCGTGCGGCGCGGGGACGCGCGGTGGCTAGACATGAGCCACCTCGCGGTGCCTCGCCTTGGACCGCCGGTCCCGCAGCGCACCGGCGAACTCCGCCAGGGCGTAGAGCAGCAAGCCGGCAGCCACGGCGTAGACCCCGGCCGCACGCTGCGGCCCGGTCAGAAGGCCGCTGACGTAGCCGACGTAGGGCAGGGAGTACCAGAGCTCGCCCCGCACCTGGACCTCGCGGACGCTCTCCTGGTCAGGCACAGCATTGGCGTCGCCCTGTGTGCGCATGGAGAGCTCCCCACGCCCGTCGTAGCTGACGGACACGACCCGGTGCGTCACGAAGACGGGTTCGCCCGAGGCGACCTGGTAGGTCACCACGTCGCCGACCGCGATGTCGTCGCCCGTCACCGGCCGAACGACGACCAGGGACCCAGGAGGCAGGTCGGGCCGCATCGAGCCGGTCTGCACGACGTAGGGCGTCGCGCCACCGATCCGCGGCACCACGATGGCCACCGCAAGCAGCGCGAGCCCCGCGGCGATGACCAGCCCGGCGGCAGTCCGCCACACCCGCGACGCCATGACGGAGTCTCAGGAGTGGGTCTGCGTGGCGGTGATGTTGATGGCGTTCAGGTCGACGTCACCCAGCTGGGAACCGTTCGTCGCGGCGGGTCCGTCGAAGGTCACCGTGACGGTCGATCGGACCGCGTAGGTGCCGGGCGCCGTCAGCGGCGCGTAGGCAAGTCCGTCGACCACGAAGGTCGCGGTGGCCGTCAGCTCGTCATCGAGGGTGCTGACACCGTTGTCCGTGAACGTCGTCGTGTCGATCGCGAGGGTGGCGCCGACATGCTCGCCCGCCAACGTGAGGGTGGCGTCGCACACCTTGGAGATCGAGTCTCCGGGGACGATCGTGGTGACTCCGGGCGTGTAGGCACCCGCCCCGTCGAGCTCCCAGTCGTGCAGTCCCGTGCCGGTGCAGACGGGCGCGCTGAGCGACAACGACCCGGACACGATGTTCGTCGTTCC
>JBAZRQ010000324.1:0-3878 GCA_041662925.1 Nocardioides sp.
GAACGCGACCTTCCGGGCTGCGGCCTTGTCCTCGTCGGACAGGTAGCCCTGAAGCTCGTTCAGCATCGCGCCCTGCGGACGGACCGGGCCGTCGAGGAGCGAGGCGTCGCCGCTCATGTGCACGCACGAGACGAGCAGGGTAGGGATGGAGACGTCCTCCAGCGCGGCTCGGATCGCGTCGTCGGAGTCGGTGAAGGGCAGGCCCGCGTGCTGGTTGCGCATCGGCACAAAGTACACAGAACGCGGATCTGTCACTGCTCAGCCGGTGACGACCGGTGCCCCGACCTGGAGCCGCTCGAGCCGGCGTACCGATGGCACGGCAGCCGCGGCGAAGGAGGCTGCGGCCATCACCGCCGCGGAGACCCACAGCCAGGTGGTCATCCCGGTGACGGCGCTGACCGGTCCCACCAGCGCCAGTCCCAGCGGCCGGGCCAGGAAGGACCCCATCAGGTCGAAGGAGTAGACCCGCGCGAGCTTGTCCGGCGCGATGTTCTGCTGGATGGACAGGTCCCAGCTGACGGAGAAGATCTCCAGGCCGAAGCCGTGGAGGAAGGCGCCGACCAGGAGCACGGTCAGGCTGTCGCCGAGCGCGATCGCGGCGGGGAAGCATGCGGTGAGCGGCAGCATCAAGGTGCCGGCGAACAGCAGCCGGCGGGGACGGAACCCCAGCGAGACGAGCCCACCCACCATGAAGCCGGTCATCAGCGCGGCCAGGGCCCACCCCCAGGCCGCCTCGTCCCAGGCCTGGCGGACGGCGATCGGGCCGAGCACGCCCTGCACGCCGCCATAGAACAGGTGGTAGAGCGTGGCCTGGAGGATGAGCATCCACAGCCAGGTGTGGCGCAGCACCTCACGCGCTCCCTCGCCGAGGTCGCCGATCAGCGAGCTCGTCTGCCCATCGGCCCGCGTGGCCGGCAGGGGAGGGACATCGAGGCGGTGGAAGCAGTACGCCGCCGCGGCGAAGGTGACCGCGTCGAGAGCGATCGCCCATCCCGACCCGGCGACCGCGACCATGATCCCGGCCCCGGCGAAGCCGACGATCATGGCGGTGTTCTGGAGGAGCCGTCGCAGCGCCACCGCGCCGGGGAGGACGTCGTCCGGGACCGTCTGCCGGGTGAGGGCCGCCGACGAGGGGCCGCTGAGCGCGGACAGCGACCCGTTGAGCATCCCGACCAGGCCGAGCAGGAGGATGCTGGACCAGTCACCGATCAGGCTGGCCGCGATGAACGCCTGCGTGAGCGACGCGCCGAGGGCGGATCCCTGCAGCATCAGGGCGCGTGGCACCCGGTCGCCGAGCACGCCTCCGAACAGGGTGGTCAGCACGTTGGTCAGGGCGTACGCCGCCTCGACCAGCCCCAGCTGGGTTGCGGAGCCTCCCAGGTCGAGTACGGCGAAGGCCAGGGCCACGGGGGTGATCGCGTTGCCAAACGCGCTGGTCGTCGTCCCTGCGACGAGCGCGCGGAAGTTGGGATGGGAGAGGGCTGCGGGCGACTGCACCAGAGGAAAGTACTTTGCTGACGAAGTATTCGTCAACGAAGTACTTGCTAGAGTCCTGCTCATGGCTGAGCAGGACTCTCTCGACGGGCTGGACTGGGCGGATCTCCACGTCGAGCGGTGGCGCGGACACTGGGTGCTGGAGACCCCGTTCGACGATGACACCGAGGCCATCTTCATCCGGATGGGACGCCTGATGCGCCATCTCAGGACGGTCAAGGAGCAGGCGGCACGTCAGGTGGGGCTCGAGCAGTTCGAGTACGAGACCTTGCACCACCTGATGGTGCGCGAGACCCCCGGCGCGGCCTCGCCGACGCAGCTGGCCGAGGACCTGGGCATCTCGCCGGCCGGCATGACCGGCCGCCTCGCCACCCTGGAGAAGGCCGGCTGGGTCCGTCGTACGACGATGCCCGACGACCGGCGCCGCGTGATGGTGGAGATCACGGGCGAGGGGACGAAGATCTGGCGCGATGCCATGGCCGTGCGCGGCCGGGCCGAGGAGGAGCTGAGCGGCACGTTGACCCCCGCCGAGCGGGCCACCCTCGCGGGCCTGCTCCGACGGATGACCCTCTACCTGGAAAACACCGTCCCCGGGGCCGACGCGGACTGCTGAGTTCGGGCGCACCTCGCCACCCGAGTGCGCGAGAGTGGGGCCATGCAGCAGATGAGTCTCCGGCAGTACATCGACGAGCTGGGGCAGAAGGGCTACACCGTGCGTGACGACCACGGTGAGGATCCCATCCTGATCAGGCCCGATGGGCGGGCGGTCGAGACGTGGCGGGACAACTACCCGTACGACGCACTGATGAGCCGCAACGACTACGAGGTGGAGAAGTACCTCCTCCAGATCGAGCTCCTGAAGTTCCAGTACTGGGCCCAGGACACCGCCCAGAAGCACGTCATCGTCTTCGAGGGACGGGACGCCGCGGGGAAGGGCGGGACGATCAAGAGGTTCATGGAGCACCTGAACCCCCGCTCCGCCAGGGTGGTCGCGCTGACCAAGCCCACGTCGACCGAGCTGGGGCAGTGGTACTTCCAGCGGTACGTCTCCCATCTGCCGACCTTCGGCGACATCGTCCTGTTCGACCGCTCCTGGTACAACCGCGCGGGGGTGGAGCGGGTGATGGGCTTCTGCAACGACGAGGAGTACCGGACCTTCATGGGGCAGGCGCCGCTGTTCGAGCAGATGCTCCTCGAGGCTGGCGTGAACGTGACGAAGCTCTGGTTCTCGGTGACCCAGCAGGAGCAGCGGACCCGCTTCGCGGTCCGCCAGCTCGACCCGGTCCGGCGTTGGAAGCTCTCCCCGATGGATCTCGAGAGCCTCGACAAGTGGGAGGCGTACACGGAGGCCAAGGAGGAGATGTTCCTGCGCACGGACACCGAGCACGCGCCCTGGTACACGGTCAAGAGCAACGACAAGAAGCGAGCCCGGATCGAGGCCCTGCGACTGTTCCTCAGCCTCGTCGACTACGAAGGGAAGGACGAGCAGGTCGTGCTGCAACCCGACGCGAAGCTCGTCCAGCGGGGGCGCGAGGCCGTCGGCGACTGACTGCGCCGCTACAAGGGGCCGCTACAAGGGTGTGCTGCCCGCGGTGCCGACCAGCTGCTGGCGGAACTCCGGGCCGGCCAGGCGCTGCGCCTCGAGCCGGGCCACTTCGACCCGGGCCGGCATGCCCAGCCGGGCCGTCGGCTCCTCGTTGCCGGGTGTCGTGACGAACTTCTCGATCGCCGCGAGCCCTGCGTCGGCACGGGCGCTGGCCGCTGCCTGCTTGGCGTCGAGCCGCTGCGCGTACCAGTCGGACGCCAGGACCGCCTCGCGGTTGAACATGGTCCGGAACTCCGGTGATCCCAGGTCCCACCCCTGCGAGGTCGATTCGTCGGCCATGATCTCGAGCAGCGCGCGTAGCGGCGGCACGGCCAGGTCGACGGTGCCGTCCTTGAAGTAGGCCCGGGCCACCCGTTCGTGCGTGGCCGCGATCGTCGCCATCGACTCGGCGAAGACGCCCACGTCCTGCAGCTCGGGGCGCAGCATCTCCGGGGTGAAGATCACGTCGGGGTGCATGAAGATCCGGCCGAAGTACTTCGTGGCCATCTTCTCGGTCATCCGGTAGCCCAGCCTGCTGGCGGCCACCCGGCGCCCGTCGTACTCGAAGTCCTCCAGCCGCTCCAGGGCGCCCTCGGTGATGAGGTTGCGCGCGGCCCGCTCGTGGGGGCTCATCCGGGAGAACAGCTCCGGCACGAGCAACGAGAAGTCGTGGTCAACCCGCACGTGAGGCCCGAGGTAGCCGGCGGCCGACAGCCAGCCGTCGTGCCCGGCGAGCACGTAGGAGAGCAGGGAGGCGTTGAGGTCGATGATCGCGGGCATGGCGTTGAAGGGCCCCTTG
>JBAZRQ010000325.1:0-3874 GCA_041662925.1 Nocardioides sp.
GGCGCCGTGGTGGGCCCCGCCCCGCCTCAACGAGCGGGTCACGGCGCGCGTCCACCTCGAGATGGTGCGCTGGGTCGGCGACATCCGCGCCGACCCCCGCCACCACGCGCGGCAGGCGCTCGACTCGATGCTCGAGCAGCTCGCCGGAGACCTGCTCGAGAACCCGTCGACGCAGCAGCGCACCGAGCGCCTCAAGGAGCGGCTCCTCGACCACCCCTCGGTGCTGGCGTCGAGCATCTCGCTGTGGGACGCGCTGCGCCGGGCCCTGACGGGATCGCTCCAGGACCCCGACGGCGCCGTACGCCGCCGCCTGCTGCACGAGCTGTCCGCCTTCGCCGAGCGGCTCGCCGCCGACGCCGACCTGCGCGCCAAGATCGACTCGACGGCGGGCGACGTGGCCGTCTTCGCCGTCTCGCGCTACGGCGAGGAGGTCACCGCGGTGATCACCCACACGATCGAGCGCTGGGACGGCAAGGAGGCCGCCGACCGGATCGAGCTGCACGTCGGGCGCGACCTGCAGTTCATCCGGATCAACGGCACCATCGTCGGCGGCCTGGTGGGTGTGCTGATCCACACCGTCGCCGTGCTGATGCACTGAGCCTGGTTCACGGCTGATTCACTGGGGGCATGAGCGAGCCCATGGACGTCCCGATCCGCGACGAGTCGATCCGGCTCGGCCAGTTCCTCAAGCTCGCCAACCTCGTCGAGAGCGGCTCAGAGGCCAAGCCGCTGATCGCGTCGGGCCTGGTGGCCGTCAACGGCGAGGTCGAGACCCGCCGCGGCCGTCAGCTCGCGAAGGGCGACGTCGTGACCCTGGCCGGGCAGAGCGCCCGGGTCTCCGACACCTCGGCCCCCGACAACCTCCCCTGGTAGAGCCCCGACCGCTGACCCGTCACAAACTCACCCCAGAACCCGCTGACCCGTCACTAACTCACCGCGGAACGCGCTGACCCGCCCGAAAGTTTCGGGCGGGTCAGCGGTTAAGTCACTGCACGTGGGCGAGTACTCCCAATGGAGTGACGAAGTCACTCCACGGTCAGCGGACCTCGAGCAGGTCGACCACGAAGATCAGGGTCTCGCCGGGCTTGATGGCGCCGCCGGCGCCGCGGTCGCCGTAGCCGAGGTGGGGCGGGATCACGAGCTGGCGACGGCCGCCGACCTTCATGCCCTGGACGCCCTGGTCCCAGCCGGAGATGACCTGGCCGATGCCGAGGCGGAACTGCAGCGGCTCGCCGCGGTTGTAGGAGGCGTCGAACTCCTCGCCGGTCGAGTGGGCCACTCCGACGTAGTGCACGCTGACGGTGCTGCCGGAGGTGGCCTCGGCGCCGTCGCCCTCGGTCACGTCGGTGACGACGAGGTCGGTCGGCGGCTCGGGGTCGAAGAAGTCGATCTCAGGCTTGTCCATGCCGACCACCCTAGCCGCCGGCCACAGGTCCGCCCGAGGCTGGCTCAGGTCTGGTGGACGTAGCTGTCGAGCTGGTCGCGCTCGAAGGTGAGCTCGCCGATCTTGTGCTTCACGACGTCGCCGATGCTGACGATGCCGACCAGGGCGCCGGCCTGACAGACCGGGAGGTGGCGGATGCGGCGCTCGGTCATGACCTGCATGACGCCGTCGAGGTCGTCGTCGGGAGCACAGGTCTCGACGACCGCCGTCATGATCGCCGACACCGTGTTGTTGATGACGGTGCCGTCGGAGTGCAGGTGTCGTACGACGTCGCGCTCGCTGACGATGCCGTCGAGGCTGGTGCCGTCGCTGCTGACGATCACGGCGCCGATGTTGTGCTCGGACAGCGTGTCCAGCAGCTCGCGGACCCCCGCGTCGGGGCCGATGGTGATGACCTCAGAGGAGGGCTTGGCCTTGAGGATTTCGGCGATATGCATGTGGTCGACGTTACTGCCGCGACCCGGCCGAGGCCAAGGGTCAGCCGCCGGCTGGACCGTTGGGTTCGTGCCGGCGCCGTGCGCTGAGGTCGGAGACGGACGCCGAGCCGGGCGTGCGCCAGTCGGGGTCGTCGTCGTTGTCGGGCAGTCCGCCGAGGAACGACATCGCCGCCTCGTGGAGATGGCCGTTGGAGGCGATCGCGTTGCCGCCCCACGGGCCGTCGGTGCCGTCGAGCGAGGTGAAGCGACCGCCCGCCTCCCGCACGATGATGTCGAGCGCGGCCATGTCGTAGACCTCGAGCTCGGGCTCGGCGGCCAGGTCGATCGCGCCCTCGGCGATCAGCATGTAGGACCAGAAGTCGCCGTAGGCCCGGGTGCGCCAGCAGCGGCGCATCAGCGAGAGGAAGTCGTCGAGCCGCCCACGCTCGTCCCAGCCGTGCAGCGAGGCGTAGGACAGTGACGCGTCCTCCAGCCGGCGTACGTCGGACACCTGGCACTGCGTCGCCTTGAGCAGCGACCGCCCGGTCCAGGCGCCGTTGCCGGACGACGCCCACCAGCGGCGCTGCAGCATGGGCGCGGACACGACGCCGAGCACGACCTCCTCGTCGACCACGAGGGAGATGAGGGTGGCCCACACCGGGACGCCGCGCACGAAGTTCTTGGTGCCGTCGATCGGGTCGACGATCCAGCGTCGTTGGCTGTGGCCGCTCGAGCCGGTCTCCTCGCCGGTGATGGCGTCGCGCGAGCGGACCCGCGAGAGCGTGCGCCGGATCATGTCCTCCACCGCCTGGTCCGCATCGGTCACGGGGCTCAGGTCTGGCTTGCTCATCACGTGCAGGTCGAGTGCCTTGAACCGCGCGGTGGTCAGCGAGTCGGCATCGTCGGCGAGCACGTGAGCGAGACGGAGGTCGTCGGTGTAATCGGTCGCCACAAGCACAGGCTACTTTCAGCGAAGTGGTTTAGCGTTCATCTATGGAGATCAACGGACTCCCGGTGCATGCCCTGGTGGTCCACGCCGCTGTCGTCTTCGGGCCACTGGCCGCCCTCGCCGGCCTTCTCTACGCGCTCGTGCCGCGTTGGCGCGACCGTCTCCGCTGGCCCCTGGTAATGACCGCGGCGGTGGCCGTGGGGGCGATCTGGGTGGCCTACCTGAGCGGTGAGCAGCTCACCGAGGCCAACACCTACGGCGGCCCGCTCGCGGAGCTCGTCGAGGAGCACGAGGAGCTCGCCGGGACCCTGCGGATCTCGATGACGGTGTTCGCGGTGCTGTCCTTCCTGGCCGCGTGGTGGCACACCCGCACCGGAGCAGTGCGCACGGTGCTGAGCGGCCTGGTGGCGGTGTCGGCCGTGGTGACGCTCGTCTACGTCGTGCTCACGGGCGACGCCGGGGCGCAGGTCGCCTGGTACGGCGTCGAAGGCTGAGCGTCAGTAGACCGAGACGCTCCGCGCGGCGAGCAGCCGGCGGAACGACGACACCCGCTCGGGGTCGGCCTGACCCTCGGTCACAGCGACGTCCAGCCCGCACTCGGGCTCGTCGTCACCGTGCGTGCAGCCGCGGGGGCAGTCCTCGGTCATCTCGTCGAGGTCGGGGAACGCCTCGATCAGGGTCCAGGGCTGCACGTGCGCGAGCCCGAACGAGCGGATGCCGGGGGTGTCGATGATCCAGCCGTCGGGACGGCCGTCCGCACCGGACAGCTCGAGCATGTAGGCCGACGTCGACGTGTGCCGGCCGCGCCCGGTGACCGTGTTGACCACGCCCACGTCGCGGTGCGCGGTCGGCACCAGGGCGTTGACCAGGGTGGACTTGCCGACGCCGCTGGAGCCGACCATCACGCTGGTCTTGCCGGACAGTCGCTCGCGCACCGCCGACAGGTCTCCGCCGCGCTCGGTCACGACCCAGTGGACCCCGAGGGAGCGGTAGGTCGACAGCAGGGTCTCGGGGTCGGCGAGATCGGCCTTGGTGAGGCAGAGGAGCGGCTGCATGCCCGCGTCG
>JBAZRQ010000326.1:0-3869 GCA_041662925.1 Nocardioides sp.
CCGGTCACCCAGATCCGCTGGGGCCTGGGCTACATCCAGGACCGCTACGGCAGCCCCTGCAGCGCCTGGGGCCACTCCGAGTCCGTCGGCTGGTACTGACTCCACGCTGACCCGCCCGAAACTTTCGGGCGGGTCAGCGTTGTCTTGCGTGAGTTTCGGGCGGGTCAGCGGGCGACGAAGACGGTGACGTGACCGGCGTACTCGCTGGGGCCGTCGAACCAGGGCAGGTCCCACGCGACGGGTTCGCTGAAGGACGCGAGGTAGGCCACTGCGGCTGCGTGGTCCGGGAAGATCGCGCGGGTCGCGAGGTCCTCTCGGTGTACGTCGCTGAAGTGCGCGCGCAGCGCGGCCTCGCCGTTCTCGCTGCTGAACTCGGTCACGGCGAGCGGTCCGCCGGCATCCTGGCGCAGCTTCGCGAGATGGTCGTCGCCGTTGGTGACCGCGACGAACGTGCCACCGGGGCGCAGCACTCTGCGGACCTCCGCGAGCCCGCGCTGCAGGTCGGGCACGTGATAGAGCATCCACATCGCGGCGACCAGGTCGAAGGCGCCGTCCTCGAACGGCAGGGACTCGATGTCGGCGAGCCGCGCCGGCACCCCGCGGGCGGCGGTCAGGTCGACGAACCGTGGGGACTGGTCGGTGGCGACGAGGTCGACGCCGGGCAGGGCATCGAGCACCCGGGCGGCGAACGCCCCGATGCCGCAGCCGACCTCCAGCACCCGACCGGGCTTGAGGCCGCGGATCTCGTCGAGGGCCACGGTGGCGGGGTCTCGGCCGTCGCTGGTCGGGTGCCACACCGACAGCCGGGTGCGCAGGTTGTCCTCGGTGGCGTACTGCGCGCGGACCCGGGCCGGGTCGTTCAGCCCGCTCATCCGGGCAGCCCCACCAGGGCACGGCTCACGTCGCGCAGTCGCACCGCGGTGGCGTCGTCCAGCGCGAGCTCGGCCGGCTCCTTGAGCCGGTCGTCGTCGTAGTAGCCGCCGGTGAGCCCTTCCACCTCGGGCCCGACCGCGAGGTAGGTCAACCGCCGGCCGCCCTCGCGGGGCGAGACCATGACGACCCGCTTGGCCAGCGCCAGCACCGGCCGCGCCCACCAGGGGGCGCCGCCCCAGATGCTGGTGGCGACGGTGCCGGGGTGCAGGCAGTTGACGGTCACGTCGGTCCCCTCGAGGCGGCGGGCGAGCTCCCGGGTGTGGAGCACGTTGGCCAGCTTGGAACGGCTGTAGGCGCGCATGATCCCGTAGCCGGACTCGAAGCCGAGGTCGTCGAAGTCCAGCGTCCCTTGGTAGTGCCCGGTCGAGCTGGTCAGCACGATCCGGGCCGGCGCGCTGGCCACGATCCGGTCGAGCAGCAGCTCGGTGAGCAGGAACCCGCCGAGATGGTTGACCGCGAAGGTCGCCTCGACCCCGTCGTCGGTGACCGTGCGCTCGGCGAAGACAGTGCCGGCGTTGTTGACGAGTACGTCGATCCGCTCGCAGCGCGCGAGCAGGTCGGCCGCGAGCGCGCGGACCGAGGCCTGCGACGCGAAGTCGGCCAGCGCGGTCTCGACCACCGCGTCGGGGTGCTCGGCAGCGACGGAGGCGGCCGCGGCGCGGGTCTTGTCGGGGTTGCGGCCGACCATCACGACCCGGTGCCCGAGCGCGGCGACCTGGCGTGCGGACTCGAGCCCGATCCCGTCGCTGGCGCCGGTGATGACGACGATCACGGGCGGGTCATGCTCTCGAGGTCGAGGGCCTCGTCGAGCTGCTCCTCGGTGAGGTCGCCGCGCTCGACGTACCCCATCGCGAGCACCGTCTCGCGGATCGTCGCCCCCTCGGCCAACGCCGACTTGGCGATCTTGGCGGCGTTCTCGTAGCCGACGTACTTGTTGAGCGGGGTGACCACCGACGGCGACGACGCGGCGTAGCGGCGCATCCGCTCGGCGTCGGCGGTGATGCCGTCGACGCAGCGCTCGGCGAGCAGGGTCATCGACGTCGAGAGGATCCGGACCGACTCCAGCAGGTTGCGCGCCATCACCGGCATCGCGACGTTGAGCTCGAAGCTCCCGCTCGCGCCGGCGACCGTGACGGCGGTGTCGTTGCCGATCACCTGGGCACACACCATCAGCGTCGCCTCGGGCAGCACCGGGTTGACCTTGCCGGGCATGATGCTGGACCCCGGCTGCAGGTCGGGCAGGTGGATCTCCGCGAGGCCGGTGGTGGGGCCCGACGACATCCAGCGCAGGTCGTTGCAGATCTTGGTGAGGCCGACCGCGAGCGTGCGCAGGACGCCGCTGAGCTCGACCAGCGAGTCGCGGGTGCCCTGGGCCTCGAAGTGGTTGCGGGCCTCGGTGAACGTCTCGCCGGTCAGGTCGTTGAGGGCGCCGATCGCGGCCTGTGCGAAGCCGGGCGGGGTGTTGATGCCGGTGCCGACCGCCGTACCGCCGAGGGGGAGCTCGCGCACCCGGGGCAGCACCGACTCGAGCCGCTCGGCGGCATAGCGCACGGTGGCGGCGTAGCCGCCGAGCTCCTGGCCGAGCATCACCGGCGTCGCGTCCATCAGGTGGGTGCGCCCGGACTTCACCAGGCCGCCGAACTCCTCGGCCTTGGCCTCGAGGCTGGACCCGAGTACGTCGATCGCCGGCAGCAGGTCTCCGACGACGGCGCGGGTGACGGCCACGTGGATGGCGGTCGGGAAGGTGTCGTTGCTGGACTGGCTGGCGTTGACGTGGTCGTTGGGGTGCAGCTCGACCCCGGCGCGCGTGGCGAGGGAGGCGATCACCTCGTTGGTGTTCATGTTGGAGCTGGTGCCGGACCCGGTCTGGAAGACGTCGATCGGGAAGTGCGCGTCATGGGTGCCGGCGGCGACCTCGGCGGCGGCGTCGGCGATCGCGGCCGCCTGCTGCTCGGGGAGGATCCCCAGGTCGCGGTTGGCCCGGGCGGCAGCGCCCTTGACCAGCGCCAGCGCCTCGATCATCCGACGCTCCAGCGGGGTGCCGCTGATCGGGAAGTTCTCGACGGCTCGCTGGGTCTGCGCCCGCCAGAGGGCGTCACGGGGGACGAGGACCTCGCCCATGGAGTCGTGCTCGGTACGGAACTCGCTCATGGCGACCACGCTAGCCCGTGAGGTGTTGCCGGATCATCGTCGCGACGGCGCGCATGCCGGCCAGGTTGGGGTGGAAGGCGAGCGGCCTGCCGGGGATCGGGAGCGTGGCGCCCACTGTCCACGGGTCGTCCGACCAGGCGTGGTGGTCGCGGCTCATCTCGGCGACCGGCACCACCTCGCAGCCGGTCTCGGCGGCTGCCTCGGCGGTGATCTCCACCAGCCGGGACGCCAGGTGCCGGCCCAGGTCGGCGTGCGCGGGCTTGAGCGGGGGAGCGGGGTCGCCCGGGGGCGGCAGCAGCGTGAGGTACTCCACGAACAGCACCCGGGCCTGCGGCGACCGCTCCCGGACCGTCGTACCGACGGCGCGCAGGGAGTCGGCCACCTGGTGCAGTGCCTCCTCGCGGGCCGCGGGGTCCAGCGCCCCGCGCATCCGGCCGCCCACCACCGGCAGCGCCCGGACGAGGCCCGGGAGGCTGGCCACGATCAAGCCCGGCACGTAGGCGATGTCGTTGCCGCCGATGGTCACCGTGACGACGGCCTCGGTGCCGTCGAGGGCCTCGACCTGCGGCGCGGTGCCGTGCTGCGGGTCGCTGAGGACGTGGGCCGTGGTGGCGCCGGAGTAGGACACGTCGACGAGGTCGAGGGTGAGGTCAGCCGCGAGGAGGTGCGGATAGTTGCGCGCCGACCGCATCGCCGCTCGGGGGCTGCCCGGCACCCGAGGCGGGATGCCCGGACCGGCGGCCATGGAGCTGCCGAGGGCGACGTAGCGCTGTCCTCTCACGTCT
>JBAZRQ010000327.1:0-3859 GCA_041662925.1 Nocardioides sp.
GCTTCAGGCATGCGGCGCACCTTCCAGGGGCGATCGTGAATGCGTGAACCGGACGGTAGACCCGCTCGGACGAAGGTGTAAACAGGCTCACGTAAAATTGGTATGAACTCAGACCAATACGCGTCAGCGGATTGACGGCTGCCCCACCCCGACCAGAGGATGTGCCCGTGACCGCCTCCCCCGAGCAGCACCCGCCCGGGCTGGACCTCGAGGGGTCGGTGCTGCGCCCGGTGCGCGGCCATCACGCCTTCGAGGCCTGCGTGGAGCAGCTCGGTACGGCGATCCGCCTGGGCGTCTACCCGCTCGGCTCGGCACTGCCGGCCGAGCGCGAGCTCGCGGCCCGGCTGCACGTCTCCCGCGCCACGCTGCGCGAGGCGATGGCCGCGCTGCGCGAGGCCGGACTGGTCGAGACCACTCGAGGTCGCGGCGGCGGAACCGTCGTCACGCTCAAGCCCCGCTCCCCCTCGGCGCGCGCCGCCGCCCGGGTCTCCTCTGCGAAGCGCCAGGACTGGTTGGACGCGCTCGAGTTCCGGCGCGTGGTCGAGCCCGGCGCGGCCGCGCTGGCCGCCCAGCTCGAGCTGACCGACGTACGACGTGAGCGGCTGGAGCAGGCGCACGACGCGGTCGCCCACGCAGGCCGCCCGGCGCCGCATCGTCAGGCGGACAGCCGGTTCCACCTGACGATCGCGGCGCTCAGCGAGTCGCCGCGGCTGATCGAGGCGGTGACGTCGGTGCAGTCGGCGCTGCACGAGATGCTGCTGGCCATCCCGGTCCTCGAGACCAACATCGCGCACTCGGACCGGCAGCACGCAGCCGTCGTCCGCGCCATTCTCGCCGGTCGACCCGATCGGGCCCGCCGGGCCATGGAGCACCACTGCGACGACACGGCCGCGCTGCTGCGCGGCCTGCTGGGATAGGAGCCCGATGGCCCACACGCCGTTGCGCAACAAGCGACACCTGACCATGGAGAACCTGCTCGACCAGATCCGGGTCGGCAGCATCGACACCGTGATCGTCGCGTTCACCGACATGCAGGGACGGCTGCAGGGCAAGCGGCTGCACGGCGTCTACTTCGCCGACCACGTCGTCGGCCACGGCACCGAGGGCTGCAACTACCTGCTCGCGGTCGACGTCGACATGAACACCGTCGGCGGCTACCAGATCTCGTCGTGGGACAAGGGCTATGGCGACATGGAGTTCGTGCTCGACGACCGCACGATCCGGCTGGTCTCCCACCTCCCGGCCACCGCGATGGTCCAGTGCGACCTGGCCTGGCCGGACCACTCCCCCGTCGTCCAGTCACCGCGGGCGATCCTGCAGCGCCAGCTCGACCGGTGCGCGGAGCGGGGCTGGACCGCCCTCGCCGGCACCGAGCTCGAGTTCATCGTGTTCGACAACACCTACGAAGAGGCCTGGGACTCCGGCTACCGCGCCCTGCAGCCGGTCAACCGCTACAACGTGGACTACTCGATCCTCGGCACCACCCGGATCGAGCCGCTGCTGCGCGACCTCCGCAACCACATGTACGCCGCCGGCATGGATGTCGAGGGCGCCAAGGGCGAGTGCAACCTCGGGCAGCACGAGATCGGCTTCCTCTACGCCGACGCGCTGACGACCGCGGACAACCACGCCGTCTACAAGAACTCCGCGAAGGAGATCGCCGCCCAGCACGGCAAGGCGATCACGTTCATGGCCAAGTACGACGCGCGCGAGGGCAACTCGTGCCACATCCACCTGTCGCTGCGCGGCACCGACGGCTCCCTCGTCTTCTGGGATGCCGACACCGGTGAGCGCACCGCCCTCTACGACCAGTTCGTGGCCGGCGTCCTCGCCACGATCTCGGACTTCACGCTGCTGTTCGCCCCGAACGTCAACTCCTACAAGCGCTTCGCCGACGGCTCGTTCGCCCCGACCACCATCGCGTGGGGCCTCGACAACCGCACCTGCGCGGTCCGGCTGGTCGGCCGCGGCGCCGGTGCCCGGATGGAGAACCGGGTGCCCGGGGCCGACGCCAACCCCTACCTCGCGCTGGCCGCGATGATCGCCGGCGGGCTGCACGGCATCGAGCAGGAGCTGGAGCTGGAGGAGCCGCTGGTCGGCAACGCCTACACCTCCGGGCGAGCCAAGGTCCCGTCCACGATGACCGCCGCCCGCGACGCGTTCGCGTCGTCCCCCATCGCCCGCGCCGCCCTCGGCGACGAGGTCGTCGACCACTACGTCAACATGGCCGACGTGGAGCTCGCCTCCTACAACGCCGCCGTCACCGACTGGGAGCTGCGCCGCGGCTTCGAAAGGCTCTGATGAGCACCTACACCGTCATCAACCCCGCCACCGCTGCCCCGGTGGTCGACGTCCACCTCGCGACGGTCGACGAGACCGACGCCGCCATCGAGCGCGCCCATGACGCCTTCACGGGCGGTTGGCGCCACCTCGCGCCTGGTGAGCGGGCCCGGCTGCTGCGGCGCTTCGCCGCCGTGGTCGACGCCCACGTCGAGGAGCTGGCCGGGCTCGAGGTCAGCAACGCCGGCCACACCTGGGGCAACGCCCGCTGGGAGGCCGGCAACGTCCGCGACTGCCTCGACTACTACTCCGGGGCGCCGGAGCGGATGTTCGGGCGGCAGATCCCGGTGGCGGGCGGCACCGACGTGACGTTCCACGAGCCGCTCGGCGTGGTCGGCATCATCGTGCCCTGGAACTTCCCGATGCCCATCGCCGCCTGGGGTTTCGCTCCCGCGCTCGCAGCCGGCAACACGGTGGTGCTCAAGCCGGCCGAGCTGACCCCGCTGACGGCGGTCCGGATCGGTGAGCTCGCGCTCGAGGCCGGCCTGCCCGAGGGAGTCCTGACCGTCATCCCCGGCAAGGGCTCGGTCGTGGGCGAGCGGTTCGTGACCCACGAGCTGGTGCGCAAGGTCTGCTTCACCGGGTCGACCGCCGTCGGCAAGCGGATCATGGCCGGCTGTGCCGAACAGGTGAAGCGGGTGACCCTCGAGCTCGGCGGCAAGAGCTCCAACATCGTCTTCGCCGACGCCGACCTGGCGGCGGCCGCGGCCTCCGCGCCGTACGCCGTCTTCGACAACGCCGGCCAGGACTGCTGCGCGCGTTCGCGGATCCTCGTCGAGCGGTCGGCGTACGACGAGTTCCTGACCCTGCTCGAGCCCGGGGTCACCGGCTTCCGGGTGCTCGACCCCACGGACGACGAGACGTCCGAGATGGGGCCGCTGATCTCGGCCGCGCAGCGCGACACCGTGCGCGGCTACCTCGACGAGGTGGAGGTCACCTTCGCCGGCACGACGCCGGGTGGGGACGGGTTCTGGGTGCCGCCGAGCGTGGTCACCGTCGACGACCCCGCAGCCCGGATCTGGCGCGAAGAGGTGTTCGGGCCCGTGGTGGCGGTGATGGCCTTCGACGACGAGGCGCACGCGGTCGAGCTGGCCAACGACACCGAGTACGGCCTCTCGGGGTCGATCTACACCAACGACCTCGGCCGGGGGCTGCGCGTCGCCCGTGCCGTGGAGGCCGGCAACCTCAGCGTCAACTCGCACTCCTCGGTGCGCTACTGGACACCGTTCGGCGGCTACAAGCAGTCCGGCCTCGGCCGCGAGCTCGGTCCGGACGCCCCCATGGCGTTCACCGAGGAGAAGAACGTCTTCATCAGTCACTGACACCGACGCTGGTTGAGGTGCGAGCGCAGCGAGCCTCGAAACCACCCCACAAGGAGAGAACATGGCAGGACGCATCCAGGACCGGGTCGCGGTCATCACCGGCGGCTGCTCGGGCATCGGTCTCGCGACCGTGCGCCGCTTCGTCGCAGAGGGCGCGAAGGTCGTCATCGGCGACATCGACGACGCTCGCGGCGCCC
>JBAZRQ010000328.1:0-3832 GCA_041662925.1 Nocardioides sp.
GGTTGCTCTCGGGACTTGCGGACGTCAAACTGAGTTCAGGATCAACGTTTAGACTCGCAGTCTGAACCCAACGAACGGAAATGGCAATGCGCACCGTGCCCAGCCAGATCGCTGCCCGCCTCCCGGCCGCAGCCGAGCTGTTCGCCGACCGCGGCCTCGACAGCACCAAGATCGAGGACGTCGCCGCCGCGACCGGGATCCCCAAAGCCACGCTGTACTACTACTTCTCGGGCAAGGAGGAGATCCTCGCGTTCCTCCTCAACGACGCCCTGCTGCGGGTCGCCGACGAGGTCGCGATCGCCGTCCAGAGCCACGACACCGCCGCGCAACGCCTCACCGACGTGATCAGTGCCCAGCTCCGGGTGATGGCTGACCAGCCGGCCGTCTGCCGGGCCCTGGTCGGCGACCTGGGCCGAGCGGGACGTATGCCGGCCATCGCGGAGATGATCAACACCGCCTACTACCAACCCGTCGAGGCACTGCTGCGCGAGGGCGCAGCCGACGGCACCCTCCTCGAACAAGCTCATCCCGAAGCCGTGGCCATGGCGATCTTCGGCGCCGTCACCATCAGCGCCCTGTCCTACCTGGTCACCAACCAGCCCCTTGACGAACCCCGCATCGCCCGCGCCGTCACCGACCTCATCCTCGACGGTCTGCGCGCGAAGTAGGCGGGGACGGTGGAGTCTTCCGAACCGGGTTACTTGTTGAGTCGTGCGAAGGCGCCTCGCTGGACCTTGTACATCCGGCGGAACTCGTCGTAGATGCGGTCATACATCCGGCGGTTCGCCGCGTCCGGCGTGAAGGTCGCATCGACCGGCACCAGGTCGCGCAGCTCCTCACGTCCGACCTCACCGATCACGAGGCCGGCGAAGAGCGCGGCGCCTCGTAGTCCGCACAGCACCGGGTCGGCCACGCGCTCCGCCGTACGGCCGGTGACGTCGGCGATGATCTGGCACCACAAGTCCGACTGGACGCCGCCGCCGACCAGCCGAACCGGGTCGAGTCGCCGGCCCGTGAAGTTGTCCGCCGCCTCCAGCAGCCACCGTGCGTTGTAGGCAACGCCTTCGAGTACCGAGCGCACCAGGTGGGCCCGGGTGGTGTGCAGGGAGAGGTTGTGGAAGCCGGCTCGGGCATACGGATCCTCGATCGGGGAGTTCTCGCCGTCGAGCCAGGGGGTGAAGATCACGCCGCCAGAACCCGCGGACACGGTCCCCGCCAGCGCTACCAGTTGCTCGTAGGTCGGCGCCTCGGCGGCCACCAACCCGTCGAGCGGAGAGACCACCTGGTCTCGCAGCCACTCCAGGCAGCGGCCGGAGGCCCGCTGGTTGTTGGCCACCACGTACTGCCCCGGCCACAACCCCGGCACGGAGGCAACCGACCGGAACACGTCGGTCTTCTTCTTCGGAACCGGACAGCTGACCCAGGTCGTGGTGGAGACAGCCAGGTGGGCTTCATGGTCGGCCACACAGCCCGATCCGACAACGGATGCGTGCAGGTCCGGGAGTCCGTTGACGACCAGGGTCCCGGGGTCGATGCCGAGCTCCTCTGCCACGGACGCGGTGATCGGTCCGACTACGGAACCGGTCACGAGCAGGGGTGGCAGCTTGCCCTTGTCCAAGCCGGCGAGGGCAACCAGGACCGGGTCGTAGTCGAGCACGTCGAGGTGGCGGTTGTCGGTGAGCCAGGACGGGAACATCGACGCGTGGGTTGCGGACGTGACACCGGTGAAGCGCAACGTCAGGTAGTCGACCGGCTCCAGGTAGTACGCGGTCGCCGCTGCGACATCGGGGGCATCACGCTCCAGGAACAGCAGGTTCCCCAGGGAGTCGCCCCCCGAGGGGGTGGGGATGCCTCCCGAGCGTCGTACCCACTCGAAGGCCACCCGGGCCCGGTAGCCCTGCACGCGGCCGCTCAACAGGTCTCGGGCATGCCGCTCTCCCCTGGTGTCGGCCCACATCAACGCCGGGCCCACCGGGTGCCCCGTGGCATCGACGGGCACGGTGCTGGACCACTGTCCCGTCACGGCTACCGCGACCACCTGGGTGCGATCCACGGGGCCCTCGGCCAGCGCGCGCTGGGCCTCCTGCACGATGATCTGCCACCATCGCTCGGGATCCTGTGTCACGGCCCCGTCCGCGGCCCGGATCGTCTCGAGGGCGGTGGGGCTCCACCAGGCGATCGTCCCCTCGAGGGAGACCAGACCCACCTTGACCACGCTGGAGCCGAGATCCACCGACAGGACGTACCGCTCACCGCGGTCACCCGGATCGGCCCGGGCCGTCCGGGTCATCAGTGTTCCAGGGGAGGCACGGACTGCTGGACGTCGAGCATGTCGCTCATGATGGCCTGGATGAACTCCTCGGTCTCCTGGTTGAGACCTCCGGCTACCCCGCCGTACAGCGCCGACATGAGCGCGGCCTCACCGGCCGCGTGCTTCTCCTTCGCGTAGGCCACCGCCTCCGCGACGTCCGTCACGAAGGCCTCGACGACGCCGGGCTGGGTCTGAGGCCGCGTGACGGCCATGTGCATGGAGTTGGGGTACTGCTGCCCGTTGAAGCGCCATCCCTTCGGGGCCATGTGGTCCCACACGTGGTAGATATCGAACTCGTCGGAGGTGAAGCTGAAGCAGAAGGTCGGCTTGCCCATGATCCGCAGCTCGGGGTGGAAGCCGATCGCCTCCTGCATCGCCGACGAGGTGCGGAAGATCTGCTCGGCGTACTCGCGGTAGCCCTCTCGGCCGAGCTGCACCATCGCCGCCCACGTCGAGGCGACCAGGCCGCCGGACCGAGAGCCCTCGATGCCCGGGGACATGTACTTCCCGCCGCTCCAACCGGCGTTGAAGAAGTACTGCGCGTTGCGGTAGGCCTTGTCGCGGAACATGAGCGTCGAGCTGCCCTTGAAGGCGTAGCCGTACTTGTGGGTGTCCGCGGAGATGCTCGTGACACCGGGGACGCGGAAGTCGAACGGCGGGATGTCGTAGCCCAGCTCCTCGCCGAAGGGGAGGATGAACCCGCCGAGACAGGCGTCGACGTGCAGGCCGACGCCGCGGTCGAGGGCGAGCTCCCCGAGCTCGGTGATCGGGTCGATGGTGCCATAGCCGTAGTTGGTCGCCGAGCCCATGATCGCGATGGTGTTCTGGTCGATGAGCTCGCCCATCTCGGCCACGTCCGCCTGTGTCGTCTCAGGTACGACGGGCGCGACCCGGAGCTGGATACCGAGCAGGTGACACGCCTTGTCGAACGCCGGATGGCCTGTTTCCGGCTTCACGAAGTTCGGCTGCGTGATCCCGTGATGCCGCCTGGAGTGCTCGCGGTAGGCCAGCAGCGCGTGCAGGATGCTCCCGGTGCCCCCCGTCGTGACCAGGCCTGAGGGCGTCCCGTCCGTGATGGAGTCGGCATGCATCAGGTCGAGCGCCATCGCGATCACCTCCCCCTCGAACTTCGTGGCGCTCGGGCACATGTCCCGTTGCAGGATGTTCACGTGAGCGAAGAGGCCGAACGCCTCGTCGAGGAACCGGTAGTGCTCGTGGTCCCCCGAATACATCGTCCCCGAGCACTTGCCGCTCTCCCAGAAGGCGTCCTCCTCCGTCGCCATCGTCCGCAGCTCGGCGAGCACGGCTTCGCGGGACCTGCCGTGCTCGGGGAGCGCTCGATTGACGGGGAACCGGTCTGTGTAGGGGAAGTCGGCCATCGGTTGCCTCCTGGGTCCGCCTCGAATGCTAGGGCGCGGACCCGGGGTGGCGCAGCAATGCTCCCGATCGGGTCAATGGCCGACTCCGACGACTTCTCGCTCGCGCCTGGTTGCGCTGACTCTCAGAGCACCTTGGACAGGA
>JBAZRQ010000329.1:0-3825 GCA_041662925.1 Nocardioides sp.
GCCGGCGTCGTCGTCGACCTGTCCCGGCTCGACGCGGTGGAGGTGCTCGGCGACGACCGGGTGCGGATCGGCGCGGGCGCCACCTGGGGCCCGGCCGCGGCGGCGCTGGCGGAGCACGGCCTGGCCATCACCGCCGGCGACACGACCTCGGTCGGCGTGGGCGGGCTGACCCAGGCCGGCGGGATCGGCTGGATGGTCCGCAAGTACGGCCTGACCATCGACAACCTGCTCGCCGCCGAGGTCGTGACCGCCGCGGGCGACGTCGTACGCGCGTCCGACTCGGAGAACCCAGACCTCTTCTGGGCGCTGCGCGGGGGCGCGGGGAACTTCGGTGTGGTCACCGCGTTCGAGTTCCAGGCTCAGCCGGTCTCGACCGTGCACTTCGGCACCATCTCGTTCGCACTCGACGACGTGGCCGACCTGCTGAAGGGCTGGGCCACCACGATGCGCAGCGCCCCCGACGACCTGAGCACCGCACTGGTGCTGATGCCCGGGTTCGGCGACTTCCCCGCCGGCGCGGTCCTCTACGTCTGCCTGGCCGGCGAGGACCCGACGGTCCTCGAGTCGCTCCGCACGATCGGGACCGTGGTCGACGAAGACGTCCGAGAGCGGCCGTACGCCGAGGTCCTGGAGGATGCGCACCCTCCGGTGGGCGTGCTGCCCGTCATCGGCAACACGCTGGTCGAGTCCGTCGAGGAACCGCTCATCGACGCGATCACGACGGCGTACGCCGCGGGTGGGCGCGTGGTCTTCCTGCGCAGCCTCGGTGGCGCATTCGGCCGGGTGGACCCCGCGGAGACCGCGTTCGCCCACCGCCAGGCGGAGGCACTCGTCGTGTCCGCGGCCTTCCTCCCGGCAGACGCGCCGGAGGACCAGGTCCACGAGGCCCGCGCGGTATGGCGCACGATCGGCGATCAGGGCGTCGGGGCGTACGCCGGCTTCCTCGGGTCGGACACCGCGGACGACATCGCCGCCCTCTGGCCGGCCGAGACCCTGGAGCGGCTGCGTCAGGTCAAGCGCACCTGGGATCCCGACAACACCTTCCGACGGAACCTCAACGTCGTCCCCTAGGCTGTCACTGCGGACGGGCTGGCCGGGCGACCGCGTTGGCCGGAGTGATCCGGTCACCGAGGAAGGTCCGGGCTCCACAGAGCAAGGTGGTGGGTAACACCCACCCGGGGTGACCCGCGGGACAGTGCCACAGAGAACAGACCGCCGGCCCTCTCCTCCGGGAGAGAGCTGGTAAGGGTGAAACGGTGGAGTAAGAGACCACCAGCGACCCGGGCGACCGGGTCGGCTCGGCAAACCCCACCTGGAGCAAGGTCAGACAGCGCACGTTCGAGGGCTGCTCGCCCGAGTGCGCGGGTAGATCGCTGGAGGCTGTCGGTAACGGCAGTCGTAGATGGATGGTCGCCCCTCGGTGCTCGCACCGAGGACAGAACCCGGCCTACAGGCCAGCCCGTCCGCACCATCGTTAGGGTCGACGACATGCAGGGAGCAGCCGTGAGGACAAGCCAGAGGCATGCGGACGTGCGCGGCCACACTCCCAGCGCGTCTTGGCGCAGGCTGGCCGCCACCCTCACTCTCGTGGTGGTGGCGGCGTCCGGGTGTGCCGGCTCCGACTCAGCCGACGACGCACCCGCCGGGACCACGCAGACCGCACCGACGGCGGTCGTCGAACCGGCGACCGTGCGCGATGCGATCGCTGATGGCGCGAAGGTCATCGACGTGCGCACGCCTGAGGAGTTCGCCAGCGGACATCTGCGCGGCGCTGTCAACGTGGATTCGTCTGCACCCGACTTCGTCGAGCTCATAGCGGACCTCGACGAGACCGCCACGTACGTCGTCTACTGCGCTTCCGGCAACCGCGCAGGAACGGCCGTCCAGATCATGCGTGACCAAGGCTTCGACGACGTCATCAACGGCGGCGGCTTCGAAGACCTCGCCGCACTCGGGTTGCCTACGTCGTAGCGCTCACACGGCCGTCAGGCCGGTGTGGACTCGCTCCCCTCGCCCAGGTAGGCCTTGCGCACCGCGGGGTCGTTGCGGATCTCGGCCGGGGTGCCCTCGGCGATCTTGTGGCCGAAGTCCAGGACCACGACCCGGTCGGCGTTGTCGAGCACCAGCGCGACGTCGTGCTCGATGAGCAGCACGCCCATGCCCCACTCGTCGGCCAGGCGCCGGATCAGGCGGCCCAGCTCGGCGCTCTCGGTCTCGTCCAGGCCTGCGGCCGGCTCGTCGAGCAGCAGCACCGACGGGTTGCTGGCGACCGCACGCGCGATCGCGACCAGGCGGCGCTGGCCGTAGGAGAGGTCCTCGGCGCGACGGTCCAGGAGCGGCTCCAGCTCGAGCTCCTCCACCGCGGCCACCACGGTCCCAGGCAGCGGCGGGTGGCCGGGCCATACGAGGTTGGTGACGTAGGCGGCCCGGTCGCGTGGGTCGGCTGCGGCCAGCAGGTTCTCGCGGACCGTGAGGTCGTCGAAGAGCTCGAGTGACTGGAAGGAGCGGGACAGCCCGGCCCGGGAGCGGCGGTACGGCGCCCACCGGGTGATGTCGTCGCCGTCCCAGGTGATCGAGCCCGCGGTGAGCCGGTTGTTGCCGCTCACGCAGTCGATGAGCGTCGTCTTGCCGGCGCCGTTCGGCCCGAGGAGCCCGACCACCTCGCCCGGCCCGACCTCCAGGTCGACACCCGCGAGCGCGGTGAAACCACCGAAGCGCTGGGTCAGCCCCGACACCCCCAACCGACGCGGCTGGACCGGCGTGCGGACCGTCTGCGGCAACGGCTGCGGGGCGCTCGGACGCAGCCCCGGGATCCGCGAGCGGATGCCGCGGGTGAAGGCGTCGAAGCGCTCGGAGATGCCGTTCTGGTTGAGGATCAGCACCACGAGGAGCAGGACCCCGGTCAGCAGCGGAAGGTACTGCTGCCAGGTCGCGGCATCCTCCACCGCTGCGTTCGTGGCCTCGTTGGAGGCGGTCAGGGTGACCAGTCCCCCCGAGGCGAGCAGCGAGCCGACCATGGGACCGGCCAGATAGCCGGCGCTGCCGATCACGGTCAGCACCAGCACGCTGATCGACGATCCGGACGCGAACATCGACTGGTAGAGGATCGCGGGGTTGGAGAAGGCGAGCAGCACCCCGCCGAGCCCGGCGATGGCGGCCGAGAGCGTGAACCCGTAGAGCTTGGCCTCGAAGACGTTGACGCCGATCGCAGCGGCGGCCCGTTCGTTGGTGCGCACGGCCAGCAGTCGGCGGCCGCTGCGTCCCCGGCGGATGTTGGCGACGCCGAGGGCGGACACGACCAGCAGCACCAGGCACATCAGGGCGTAGTTGCGCGCCTCGGAGACCGGGTCGATCGGGATCCCGAACAGGGTGAGGTCGCGGGGAATGACCCGCGCGCTCTCGGTGTAGGCGCTGTTGCCGAAGACGAGCTGGGAGACCGCGAACCCGAGCCCGAAGGTGATCACGGCGAGGTTGACCCCCCGCGTCCGTAGGGCCGGGAGCCCGAAGAGGAACCCGACGGCCATCGCGACGAGGACACCGGCGAGGAGCGCCGGCTCGAAGCGCCAGCCCTGGACCGCGGCCAGCTTCGCCGCGGTGAACGCACCGATTCCGGCCAGGGCGAACTGGGCGAGGGAGAGCTGGCCGGTGTAGCCGGTCAGGACCACGATGGAGAGGCCGATGATCGCGAACGTCGTGCTGATGATGACCGGGACGTACCAGTCCTTGGAGGCACCGACGCCGACCCAGAGCAGCACCACAGCGGTCGTGACGATCACGACCACCGGACGGGTGCGGCCGGTGCCGCCCCGCGGGAGCCGGTCGGTG
>JBAZRQ010000330.1:0-3822 GCA_041662925.1 Nocardioides sp.
CCGGGATGGTGCGCATTCGGCACCGTGGTCGCGAGACTGTCACGCCCGCGGAGTTACGGGCGAGTCACATCGGGAGCGTCTCGGTTCGTGGGTCCTCGCACCCGTGCCGAGTCGCCACCCAGGTCCCCCCAAGTCCCGCTACCGGTCCACGCACGGGCGACTCGGAAGAGAATCTTATTCTCCTAGTATGCGAATGATACTTGCGAAAATTGGCTTGCGATCTGCGTCACATCCACTTAGTCTCCCTTCTCAAGAATGAATACCGATCTTCCGCTCACGCACAAATCATGGTGTCAAGAGGATTCCCATGGCCTTCGCCCGTACGTCCGGAACCGGCCTGACAGCAGGTGCGGCGGTGCTCGTCTGCGTGCTTGCCGCCTGCGGCTCCGAGGTAGCACCGGACAACTTCAACGGCGTGAGCGGCTCCGCGCTCTCGGGCGGGGACGCCGCTGCGGGTGCCGGAACCACCCCCGGGACCTCCACCCCCGCGGGTGACGCGGGTGACGGCACCAGCACCAGCACGGGCGGCGGTACGACGGCAACCGGTGACAGCAGCGGGAGCACCGGTGGGACCGGCACGACCGGTGGCGGCACCGGGAGCACCGGCGGGACCGGGTCGACCGGTGGTAGCCACGACGCGGGGTCGGGCGGGACCACGGGAGTCAAGGCCGGCAGCTGCGACGGCTTCTCGAACGGCCCCGGCATCACCGACGACACGATCACGATCGCGACCGCGGCCGACGTCAGCGGGGCCGTGCCCAACGTGTTCAAGTCCGCGTTCGACGCGATGAACGCCTACGTCGCCTACTTCAACGCCACCTCCGACATCTGCGGGCGCAAGCTGGCGCTGCAGACCTACGACAGCGGGCTCAGCGCCGGTGGCAGCCACGACGCGTCGGAGGCCGCCTGCGACTCCGCGTTCGCCCTGGTGGGCTCGATGAGCGCGTTCGACAGCGGTGGTGCCGACGTGACCGAGGCGTGTGGTCAGCCGGACATCCGCAACACCGCCGTCGAGAAGGCCCGCCAGGACGCCGCCACCTCGTTCGCCGTGACCGTCGTGGACACCGACCACATGTTCCTGCAGCCGTGGGTCTGGGCGAAGTCGCAGTTCGGCGACGACATCAAGGACTCCGCTTTCGTCTACCTCAACGCCGGGGCCTCGGTGGGGATCTCCCAGGCGATCATGGCCGGCACCGAGAAGCTCGGCTACGACTGGAAACAGGTCATCGTGGTCGACATCAACTCGGTGCCGAACTGGAACGCGTACGCCAACCAGCTCAAGGCGGCCGGCATCGAGTTCGTCCAGACCAACCTGGCCAGCTACACGGTCAAGCTGAAGGCCGCGATGGAGCAGGCCGACTACCACCCGACGTTCATGGGCGACGGCTCCGCGTACGACTCCAAGCTCATCGCCGACAGCTCGATGGCAGACGTCATGGAGGGCGCCTACCTGTTCACGCAGTCGGCCCTGATCGAGGAGGCCGCCAAGAACCCGGAGATGCAGACCTACATCGACTGGCTCGCCAGGGTCGGCGGAGACGATCCGAACCCGATGGGGGCGGCCTCCTGGGCCGCGGGAGAGTTGTTCACGCAGCTGGCCGTCCAGCTCGGCGGGAAGCTCACCCGCGAGTCCTTGATCGCCGCGATCAAACAGGTCCACCAGTTCGACGGCAACAAGATCATCGCCCCGGCGGACCCGGGAGCAAAGGTCACCGGCAAGTGCGTCACCGTGCTTCAGATCAAGGGCGGGGCGTTCACCCGCGTCACGCCCTATCCCTACACCTGCGGTCCCCTCGCGTAGGCGGCCGGGATGGAACTCTTCTTCGCCAACACGATCTTCGGGCTGTACATCGGTTCGGCCTACGCGATCGCCGCCTCCGGGCTGGTGCTCACCTACACGACGACCCGCGTGTTCAACCTCGCCCACGGCGCCGTCAGCATGTTCATGGCATTCCTCTACTGGCAACTCCAGGTCGACCTGGGACTGCCCACGTGGCTGTCGGTCGTGCTGGTGGTGTTCGTCATCGCGCCCCTGTTCGGCCTGCTGCTCGACCAGGTGATGCGCGGCCTGTCCGACACGCCGGTCAGCGTGAGCCTGGTCGTCACTGTGGCGCTGTTCCTGGCCCTGGTCGGCCTGGCGATCCAGTTCTGGCCCGCCGACGAGTACCGCTACGTGCAGTACTTCTTCGGCTACGACACCGTGACGATCTTCGGCACCCCGGTGGGCTACCACTACCTGATCACGATCGCGGTGTCCCTGGTCGTGGCGGCCGCGCTCTACCTCCTGCTCAACCGCACCCTGACCGGCACGGCAATGCGAGCGGCGGTGGACAACCCCGAGCTCCTTGAGCTCTTCGGAGCGAACCCGGCCCGCGTGACCGCGCTGAGCTGGGCCCTGGGCTCGATGCTCGCCGCGCTCGGCGGAGTCCTGCTCGCGGCCTACACGGGCCTGGACTACTACAGCCTCACCTTCCTCGTCGTGGCCGCGTTCGCAGCCGCCGTCCTCGGCCGGCTGACCAGCCTGCCCCTGACCTACCTCGGGGCCCTGCTCCTCGGGGTCGGCGGCTCGTACCTGCAGGCGTACCTGCACGTGTCGACGTACGTCCAGATCGGCCTGCAGACCTCGTTGCCCACGCTGATGCTGTTCGCGATCGTGATCTTCGTGCCACAGGTGCAGCTCCGGGTCGGCCAGGTCAAAGGCATCCTCGCCGCGCGAATCCCGTCGCTGCGGCGGAGCCTCAACAGTGCCGCGGGGCTGATGGTCGCGGCGCTGTTGGCGCTCAGCGTCTTCGACAAGGGGCACGTCAACGACCTCGGACTCGCGGTCGCGTTCGCGATCGTGATGCTCTCGATGGTGCTGCTCACCGGCTACGGCGGCTACCTCTCGCTGGCGCAGTTCACGTTCGTCGGCATCGGTGCGGCGACAGTCGCGAAGATGGACACCACGTCACCGGTCGCGATCCTCGTCGCGGTGCTGCTCGCGACGGTTGCCGGAGCCCTGGTGGCGCTTCCGGTGCTGCGGCTCACCGGGCTCTACCTGGCCCTGGCCACCCTCGCCTTCGGCCAGCTCATGGACAAGCTCGTGTTCAACGCGCCGTTCGTGTTCGGCGCCAGCGGATCCCTGCCCGTCAAGCGGGTGAGCATCCTCGGCTACGACTTCCACGACGACGCGGCCTACGTCGAGTTCATGCTGGTGGTGTTCCTGGTGCTGGGCATCGGGCTGCTCGCCCTGCGGCGGGGCCCGATCGGCCGGCTGCTCATCGCCCTGCGCGACAGCCCCGCGGCCTGCGGCACCCTTGGCCTCGACCAGCGCTGGTTCCGGGTGGCGCTCTTCAGTGCCCCCGCCGGGATCGCCGGGCTGGCCGGCGCCCTGATGGCCGGCCTGCAGGAGCTGGCTGCACCGGGCTCGTTCGCGACGATCGCCAGCCTCCCGACGATCCTGGTGGCGGTGGTCGCCGGCGTCACCACCGTGTCCGGCTCCTTCCTGGGCGGCATCCTCCTGATGCTCACGCTGACCGCGGACAGCCAGACTCAGGGGCTGATCTTCGTGGTGCTCGCCGTCGGCGCCATCCTGCTCGCCCGTGATCCCAACGGTCTGGTCAACATCGCCTTCAAGGCGGGTCGGCGGGCCGCGACACGGCTCCCGCTCCCGTCCTGGCTCAAGCCGGGCACGTCCCTGGAGTCCGGGCCGCTGCCGGCCGGGGAACCGCTGGTCCACGGGAAGCCGCAGGTGGCCGGTCATGGCGTTGCTTGAGGTGAAGGACGCGACCGTCCGGTTCGGTGGCATCACCGCCGTCGACAAGGCGTCGTTCTGCGTCGAGC
>JBAZRQ010000331.1:0-3815 GCA_041662925.1 Nocardioides sp.
GAGCCAGCGCAGCCCGGCGGCCTCGGTCTCGAAGAACCCTTCCGGCGCGTGCGGCAGCGTCTTCATCAAGGCGGTGGTGCCGTCGGAGAGCCGCAGCTTGGTGGCGGTGCAGATGTCGCCGCCGGCGACCGGGGCCGTGGCGACGACCGACGACCCGAGCAGTCCCTCGGCGCGGCGGGCGACCAGCGGCTGTCGGGTCACGGTCGCTCGAGCTCCTGGCCGATCTGCTGGTCGACCTGCTGGGCGAGCGCGACGACGAGGCTGTCGGTGGTGCGTTCCACCATCGCGAGCACCTCCTGGAAGCCGTCGTCCCCACCGTAGTACGGGTCGGGTACCTCGCCGCCCGGATCGACCGGGTCGAAGCTGCGGAACAGCATGGCGCGGTCCGGGTCTGCGGTCGAGCCCTGCTGCTCGCGGAGATCACTGAGGTTGGACCGGTCCATCGCCAGCAGCAGGTCGAAGCGCTCGAACCACGACCCGTCGAGCTGCTGCGCGCGGTGGCGGCTGGCGTCGTAGCCGGCGGTGGTGAGCGTGGCCGCGGCCCGCCGGTCCATCCGGTTGCCGACGTGCCAGTCGCCGGTGCCGCAGCTGGCCACGCTCACGCGGCCGTCCAGCCCGGCCCGCGACAGGCGGTCCTGCAGGACGACGTCGGCGATCGGGGAGCGGCAGATGTTGCCGAGGCAGACCAGCGCGACGGCGTACTGCCCCGGAGTGCGAGCGGGAGGCAGGCTCGCGGTCACTTCTTCTCGTCGGTGCCGATGATGCCGTCGACGATCCAGGTGACGAGCGTGATCACGATCGCGCCACCGACGGCCGGCCAGAAGCCGGTGACCTCGAAGCCGATGTCGAGCTGGTCGGCGAGCCAGCCGGTGAGCATCAGCATCGCGGCGTTGATCACGAGCAGGAACAGCCCGAGCGTCACGATGATGAACGGGATCGACAGGATCGTCAGCACCGGCTTGACGAACGACGAGACCACGCCGAGGAGCAGCGAGACCAGGATCAGCGGGAGCAGCTTCTCCTGGATCTCCGCGGAGCCGGAGTCGGGGCCGCTGAAGCGGATGCCGTCGATCAGCCACGCGGCGGTCGCCACGGCGATGGCGGTGGTCAGGAGCCAGGTCAGGAAGCGCACAGGCCCCAGTGTGTCACCAGTCGGCGCGGTGTCAGGCCAGGCCGAGGGCTTCGACGATCGCGACCTCGGCGGCCGCCAGGTGCTGCTGGAGGAACGCCGCGGCGCCGTCGATGTCGTCGTCCTCGAGGAGCTGGACCAGGGCGGTGTGGGTGTCGGCCTGGTCGTGGGCGTTGCGGCGGAGCCGGTCGACCTGCGCGAGCGCCAGCTTGAGCTCGACCACCAGGTTGTCGGCCATGGCGACCAGCCGCGGGCTGCCGGTGAGGCCGACCAGCGAGACGTGGAACGCGAGGTGGCGCTCGTTGAGCTCCTGGTAGGACCCGCCCCGGCGTACCGCCGAGGTGTAGTCGTGCAGGGTCGAGCGCACCAGCCGGCGCTGGGACTCGTCGGCGTCGCGCCAGCGGCGGACGCCGGCGCCCTCGAGGACCCACCGCGCGGCGCAGACGTCGCGCACGGAGTCGGCCTCGGGAGTGGAGACGGTGACGCCCCGGTGGGGCGTCACAGGTGGCGATGCCCTCCGCCACCAGGATCGTCAGTGCCTCGCGGACCGTGGGCCGGGAGACACCGAGCGAGGCGGCCAGCGCGACCTCGCGCAGGGCGGTCCCGGACTCCAGCTCGCCGTCGAAGATCGCGCGCCGCAGCTCGTCGGCCGCCCGGTCGACCGTGGAGGAGTGCTCCAGGTGCAGGGTCGCGAACGGCTCGGCCATGGCCCCATTCTGCGCCACCGGTGCGCTCGACGTTGCGTGCGCTCGCCGAGGAGCTCGGGCCCCATGTAACACGTCGTTGTGGGGACTGCCACGTCGAAATATCAACGTGGAAGAGCCCACAACTACGTGTTACATGCGTCGGTCGGTAGCGTCGGACGGGTGTTTCCGGTCGGGGGTGTCGAGGTCATGCTGCTCGGCAGCGCCGTGTCCGGGGCGGTGTTCGTGCTGCTCGCGCTGGCCCTGCGCGGCGGGCTCGGGCCGACCGCGTGGACGCTCGCCGGGCTGCTGTGGTCGCTGGTCGTGATCGGCCTGATCACGTTGATCCCCGCCGACGGCGCGCCCGGCGTCGTACCGGCCGAGACCCGGCTCACCACCTGCTCCTGGGACATCGGCGGCCCGGCTCCCGAGGGCTTCTGGATCTTCTCCGGCGGTCAGCGGCTGCTGAACACGGTCGTCTTCGTGCCGTCGGGGATCCTGCTGGCCCTGACCGCCGTGCGCTGGCGCACCGGGTGGGTGACCGTGCCGCTGGGCCTGGGCCTGCTGGCGGCCTACTCCGCGGGCATCGAATGGACCCAGCTCGAGCTGGCCCGGATCGACCGGGCCTGCGACGTCACCGACATCATCGACAACGTCACCGGCGCGGCGCTGGGCGTCGGGATCGGGCTGGCGCTCGCGCTCGTCGTCAGGCCGTGGCGTCGTCGATGAGTGCTGTCCCGGCCTCCATCTCCACGCCGCGGTCGGCGGGTGACAACCGCTGCCAGGCTTTCTCGGCCTGACGCATTCCGTCCACGGCCAGGTCGCGGAAGGCCGGCACCTCGGCGAGGTCACGCATCGTCATCCGGCCCTCGAGCACGGCGGACACGTCGCGGCTCAGGTCCTCCGAGCCGGGTCGTCCGACGAGCTGCTCGCGCAGCGCGACGAGGTTGGTGCGCATCAGCGTCGCGGCCCGGACGTCGCCGTCGGCGAAGTCGGTGAGCGAGTCGGGGAGCGCGCCGTCGCTCACGGCGACTCCAGGCTTGAGCGGCCGAGCGTGAACTGGTCCCACGCGTCGACGTAGCGGCGCGACTGCGGCCCGAGCAGCCCGGCGAGGACGCCCCCGTCGACCTTGCCGCGCGACACCGCGTTTGCGACTGCCTCCAGCAGGCCGGTGGTGAGGCAGTCGCCCATGAGGTCGGAGCCGGACGCGAGGTGTCGCTCCACGAGACCGAAGACGGTCCTCAGCTCTGCGTCGCTCAGGCGGTCGAAGGCGTCGGCGATCGCGGTGCCGGCCGTGCCGAACCACATGGTCGGGAAGTCCATGTCGGGCCGCAGGTCCTCCTCGTCGCGCCGGAGCTCGTCGGCGACCGCCGGCGCCGCGCTCAGCAACGCGTCGGCGAACTCCTCGAACTCGTCCACGTGGTCCTCCTCAGTTGCCGGCGAGGGCATCTTGAATGTCCTTGTCCAGCTCGTCGGGCGACACGGAGTAGGCATCGGGGCCGCCCATCAGCCGAGCCTGTCCACGATGCGCTGCGAGAGGGTGTCGAGCGCCAGCTGCGACGCGTCGTCCTGCTGGGTCAGGTCGCGGTGGAACGCATCGAGCAGCAGCTCCATGGAGTCGAGGCCGGCCTTGACCTCGTCGGCCGCGACCAACCAGTCGTCCCAGGCCTCGGCGAAGGCGTCTGCGGCCACGCCGGTCCAGCCGGAGCCGAGGAACTCGCTCACGGCGCGGTCGGCGGCCGTCCGCCCGGCGTGCAGCTCCGTGCTGGCGTGGGCGACGTCGGCCTTGGCGGTACGCATCGCCTCGTGGATCAGGTTGATGGTCATGGCGCGCCTTCGTCAGGTAGGCAGGGAGGGCGGTAGGTGCTGTCCTGGGATGCTTGCCGCCCGTCGAGGGTCGCAAACCTGGATCTCCTAGCCTGGGGGGATGACCAGCCCGAACCCGCGCTCCCATGTCGGCCAGATACCGACCTACGTCCCCGGCAAGCCACCTACCCCCGGCC
>JBAZRQ010000332.1:0-3812 GCA_041662925.1 Nocardioides sp.
CATGGAGGTCAGCCTACTGAGGCCCCGGGAGCGCGGTCAGGCCCCCGGTGCCGAGGGGGTCGGCGGCGGCAACGGGCTCCCGTCGGGACGCTCCTCCGCGAGCTGGTCGACGAGCTGGTCGAGCACTGGGGCGTCGTGGTCCTCGTGCGCCACGACCGTGACCCCCAGGTCGACCGCGTGCCGCGCATGGCGCTCCGCGTAGCCGAACGGGTCGACCAGGACCCCCAGCCGCGTCGCCACGGGCGGCGAGGCGAGGAACAGCGAGAGGCCGATGGAGGCAAGCGTGGTGGAGAGCAGGCCCCCCACCAGGTGGTCCTCGGCCCAGTCCGGGAACCCTGCGTAGAGCGCGCTCTTCACGAAGAAGCCGTGGAACAGGTAGACGACGAGGGTGGCAGCGCCCATCCGCGCGAACCAGCCAGGGACCCGCGGGACCAGGGCCAGGAACGACAAGGCGGCAAGGGCTCCGACCACGAGCAGGCCACCACGGATGAGAACGGCCTCGACATCCGAGTCGCCGAGCGTGTCGTAGCGAGCGCGGTAGTAGAGCCACTCGGTCGACACCCGGGTCCGGGTGACCCAGGTGAGCGCGACCACGCCGGCGAAGACGACGACCGCACCGACCTGGACCGGCGTACGCCTCAGCAGCTCGAGTCGCTCGGGCGTGGCCTTCAGGCCGAGCACGAAGAACGGCAGCAGCCCGCAGATGCGCGCGATGTCGAACATGTCGCCCGCCCAGAGCCCGGCACCCAGGCTGATCACCACCGCCACGACGACGCCCCCTGGCAGCGGCCGGAAGACCGGGGTGACCAGGCGCCAGAAGAACAGCGCGGAGAGGTACCAGAGCGGCCAGTGCGGGTCGAGGAAGAGGTCGTCCATCTCCTCGCCGCCGACGTAGACCCGGAAGAGCGCGATCGCGCACTCGAAGATCACGTAGGGCACCGCCACCGTCCGCACCAGCTGCCACATGCGGGTAGAGGTCCACTCGAAGGAACGGGAGAGGTAACCGGTGACGAACACGAACGCCGGCACGTGCCACAGGTAGAGGAAGTCGTAGAGGTGGTCGACCACCGGCTCGTTCGGCAGCAGGGTCCAGGCGTGCCCCACGACCACCAGGGTCACGAGGGTCATCTTCGCGTTGTCGAACCAGGCGTCCCGAGTCGCCATCGCGGTTTACCCCTCGATCAGGCCGAGGCGGAGGTACTCCGCCGCGTAGGTGCCGCTGAGCAGCAGGGACGCGTAGCGCGCCACCTCGCAGCCGGCCTCGCTCGACACCGTCTCGACCCGCACGCCCCGCTGGTCGGCGGCGGCCTGGAGCCGGCCGCGGTGCTCCCGGAGGACGATGTCGTCGGCGCCGTCGTCGAGCACCAGCAGCATCGGCCGCAGCTCGCCGCCGTCGTCGGAGAACGGGTCGTCGAAGACGTCGCGCGGCCGGGCCGCCTCGATGACCGGCAGCAGGTGCTCGGCGTCGCCGGCCAGCGCGGTCCGGCCGCTGGCCCGGCGGATCGACTCCGCCACCCGGCGGGCCGCCCGCGCGGCCAGCACCGAGCCGCCCCACACGAGCGGGTTGGCGTCGGCCAGCGCGATCGCCAGCATCTTGGCGGGGTTGACCGCCAGGTCACGGTTGGGCGAGCACGCGGTCGCCACCGCGTCGAGCGCCTCGGCGACCTCCTCGGCCGGAGCACTGGGGCCCAGCCCGATCTGGTGCAGGTAGGTCAGCATCACCACCGCGGTCGCCAGCTGGTCGCTGGTGGTCGTCGGCAGGATCGTGCTCCACCGGCCGGCGGCGTGCTCGGCCACGATCGACCCCGGCGGACACGCGGCGACGACCTGGCAGCCGCGGCGTACGGCCTCGGCCACGGCGGAGGCGGTGCCGGTGTCACCACCGTCGGGAGCGAGTACGACGACCAGGTCGAGGCTGCCGGCCCAGCCCGGCAGCGCCTGCCCCGGCCAGGCCACGAACGGGACCGGGCACCAGGGCTCGAGGACGGCGCGCAGCAGCCGGGAGTCGGGTCCGGCCGCGATCACGGCGCGGGGCCGGGCCTGGTCCTGGCTGCGGGCCACGACCTCGGCGATCGCCTGGTCGGCGTCACCGGCCTCGCGGCGTACGCGGGCACCGGACTCGGCCAGCGTGCGCAGCCGCAGGTCGGCGGAACCGAGGGCCAGCTCGTCATCGAGCCGTGACTCGTCGAACCAGGACATGGCCGCTCAGCCCGGCTTGCGGGCTTCGTCGACGAGCATCACCGGGATGTTGTCGCGGATCGGGTAGGCCAGGCCGCAGCCCTGGCAGACGAGCTCGGGGCTGTCGGTCTCGTCGCCGACCAGCTCGAGGTCGGTGTGGCAGGCCGGGCAGACGATGATCTCGAGCAACGTGGGGTCCAGGTCCACCTTCGGCTCCTTCGGGTTCGGGTTCGGGTTCATCGGGTGCTCCTGATCTGGGCCAGGACCTCGTCGCGCATGCGCGCCATGGTCGTCTCGTCCTTGCCTTCTGCGTTCAGCCGCAGCAGCGGCTCGGTGTTGGACGGCCGGACGTTGAAGCTCCAGTCGTCGTGAGCGACCGAGAGCCCGTCGAGACGGTCGGTGGTCACGCCGTCCCGGCCGCCGTACTCCGCCTCGAGGGCGTCCATGACGGCGCCCTGGTCGGCCACCTCGGAGTTGATCTCGCCGCTGACCGGGTAGCGCTCGTACTGGGCCATCAGCTGCGACAGCGTCTGGTCGGTGCCGGCCAGCGCCGCCAGCGCGTGGAGCGCGGCGAGCATCCCGGAGTCGGCGCGCCAGAAGTCGCGGAAGTAGAAGTGCCCGCTGTGCTCGCCACCGAAGATCGCGTCGGTCTCGGCCATCGTGGCCTTGATGTAGGAGTGGCCGACCCGGGTCCGGACGGGGTTGCCGCCCAGCTCGCGGACGATCTCGGGCACGGCCCGGCTGGTGATCAGGTTGTGGATGATCGTCGCGCCCGGCTCCTTGGCCAGCTCGCGCGCCGCGATCAGCGCGGTCAGCGTCGAGGGTGAGACCGAGCGGCCGTTCTCGTCGACGAGGAAGCAGCGGTCGGCGTCGCCGTCGAAGGCCAGCCCGATGTCGGCACCGGTCTCGAGGACCTTGGCCTTGAGGTCGCGGAGGTTCTCGTCCTCGATCGGGTTGGCCTCGTGGTTGGGGAACGACCCGTCGAGCTCGAAGTACATCGGGACCAGCTCGACCTGGTCGGTGCCGAGCAGCCCGAACACGGCGGGCGCGGTGTGGCCGGCCATCCCGTTGCCGGCGTCGGCGACGACCTTGAGCCGGCGGCCGGCGACGGGGGCGAGCGAGAGCAGGTGCGCGGCATAGGCCTGGAGTACGTCGGTCTCGCTGACCGAGCCGGTCCGGCCGGCCGGGGCGAAGTCGCCCGACACGACCAGGTCGCGGATCTCGGCGAGCCCGGTGTCGACGCCGATCGGCCGCGCGCCGCTTCGACACAGCTTGATCCCGTTGTACTGGGCCGGGTTGTGGCTCGCCGTGAACATCGCCCCCGGCAGGTCGAGGTGGCCCGACGCGAAGTAGAGCTGGTCGGTCGACGCCAGCCCGATCATCACGACGTCGGCGCCGGCCTCCGTGGCGCCCTCGGCGAAGGCTGCGGCCATCGCGGGCGAGCTCGGACGCATGTCGTGGCCGACCACGACCTTCGTCGTGCCGACCTCCTGGCCGACCACCTGGACGTAGGCGCGGCCGGTGACCCGGGCGAGCTCCTCGTCGAGCTGGTCGGGCACGGTGCCGCGGACGTCGTAGGCCTTGAAGATCGCGTGCACGTTGGCGGGATCGAGCGTGCCAGCAGAGGTGTCGGC
>JBAZRQ010000333.1:0-3812 GCA_041662925.1 Nocardioides sp.
ACCCGCGGCGCGATCGCGTTGGGCGCCTCGGTGGTCATGCTGGTCATCGCCCAGATCGTCTTCAGCCGGCTCGAGAACAAGATCCCGGAGCGGCTCTGATGGGCTATCCCAGCGACACCTCGATCGTGGTCGAGGACGTCACCAAGACGTTCACCCTGCGCTACCACCGGACCTTCAAGCAGGTCTCGGTCGCGCTGCTCAAGGGCCGCGACCTCAGCGACACCTTCAACGCCCTCGACCACGTGAGCTTCACGGTCAAGCAGGGGGAGTCGATCGGCCTGATGGGCCTCAACGGCTCCGGCAAGAGCACGCTGCTCAAGTTGGTCAACGGGATCATGAAGCCCGACTCCGGCACCGTGCTCACGCGCGGGCGGATCGCGGGCCTGATCGCGACCGGCGCCGGCTTCCACCCCCAGCTCACCGGTCGCGAGAACGTCTACCTCAACGCCGCCGTGCTCGGCATGAGCGAGCGCGAGACCGCGCGCAAGTTCGACGACATCATCGAGTTCGCCGAGATCGGCCGTCACCTCGACGCGCCCGTCGGCAACTACTCCTCGGGCCAGTTCGCGCGCCTGGGCTTCGCGGTCGCCGTCCACGTCGACTCCGACATCTTCCTCGCCGACGAGGTGCTCGCCGTCGGCGACCGCCCGTTCAAGAAGAAGTGCATGGAGAAGATGCAGGAGATCCGCGACAGCGGCCGCACCCTCTTCTACGTCAGCCACGCCGCCGCCTCGGTCCGCAAGATGTGCGACCGGGTGATCGTGCTCGAGAACGGCAAGGTCGGCTTCGACGGCGCCGTCAACGCCGGGATCAAGTACCTCAAGTACGAGGACGAGAACCCCGACAACGACCCCGACGACATGGGCGACCTCGACGAGGAGCTCGGCGCCGACATCTGAGCGCCCGTCGTACCAACGCCGAGTCGGCGCAGATATGCCGTAGCCGCGGCGATCTGCGCCGACTCGGCGGTTTGCGCACCCGCCTGCGACCGGAATTCTTGACAAATCTCGAAGTTGTCGGCGTGTCGAGTGGAAATTACACGTTTGTAGTTACTCAGTTTCCCTGTTCCTGGCCCTGTTACTCGTGTGACAGTTGCTTCTCGTGTGACTCTTCCCCTCGCACTGGAGTAAGTGAAAATGCCCTCGAACAGAGCTCGTTACGTGACCGCCTGTCAGCAGCTGCTGACCCTCGGGCTGGTCCTCGCCGCACTGACCCCGGCGGCCAGCGTCGTCTCCCTCGACGTGGTCCACCAGGCGCCGCTCTCGACGCAGACCTCCCTCGCCGCCTACGCCCGCACGACGACCGCCACCTCGGTGCTGCCGGCCGCGGTGGTCGACCCGGTCGTGACCGAGATCGCCCTGACGCCGCCCGCCGGCGTCGCGGGTAGGACGGTCGCGGGGAAGACGGTGGCGGGTGCCGTGCAGGCCCGGGTCACGAGCCGTGCCGGTGCGCCGGGCAGCGAGCTGACCAGCCTCCCGCAGCAGGTGACCGGGTACGGCGCCGTCGGGGTGACCTGGCAGCACGGCCTCGAGCTCGAGGAGAGCGAGATCCAGGTGCAGGTGCGCACCGAGACCGCCGACGCGTGGACCGCCTGGATGCCGGTGCAGTACGACGCCGAGCACGGCCCCGACCCGCGCAGCGCCGAGGCCCGGCGCGCGCGGCCCGGCACCGACGCACTGCTGGTCGGTGACGTCGACGGCGTGCAGGTGCGGGTGACCACGCCCAAGGGCGCGCCCCCGGCCGACCTCAGGCTCGCCGTGATCGCTCCCGGAGAGCCCGCCGCGACCAAGGTCGAGGCACCCGCCATCAACACCCGCGAGCTGGACGAGGCCGCCGGCGACCCCACCGAGGGCGACGACCCGGTCGAGGAGCCGCCGGTGACCGACCCCGCGACCGACCCCGCGATCGACCTGCAGGCGGCGACGTTCACCCCCAAGCCGGTGATCTACTCGCGTGCCCAGTGGGGCGCCGACGAGACGATGCGCGACAAGAGCTCGCTGCACTACTTCGAGGTGCACGCGGGGTTCGTGCACCACACGGTCAACGCCAACGACTACACCGAGGCCGAGGTGCCCGGTCTGCTGCGCAGCATCTACGCCTACCACACCAAGTCCCGTGGCTGGAGCGACATCGGCTACAACTACCTCGTGGACCGGTTCGGCCGGATCTGGGAGGGCCGCTACGGCGGCGTCGACCGTCCGGTCGTGGGTGCCCACACGCTGGGCTACAACGACTACGCCTTCGCGATGTCGGCGATCGGCAACTTCGACATCAAGAAGCCGCCGGCCGCGATGGTCCAGGCCTACGGCGCCCTCTTCGCGTGGAAGCTCTCCCTGCACGGCGTCGACGCGTCGTCGCCGAGCCAGCTCGTCGGCAGCAAGGCGTTCCCGGCGATCAACGGTCACCGCGACGCGGCGTCCACGGCCTGCCCGGGCAAGTACCTCTACGCGCGGCTCGACCGGATCCGCCAGCTCGCCGCCGCCGCCCAGCGCGGCTGGGCCGGTCGCGAGCTCGAGTCCGACCTCGCCTCGACCGCACATCCCGACCTGATCGTGCGCAACGCCACGGACAAGATGGCCTACATCATCCCGACCGGTGGCCTGACCGGCTTCGCCCCCGGGAAGACCGTGGCCACGGGCTTCTCCGGGGTCGACACGGTCGTCGCCTCACCTGACCTGACCGGTGACGCCAAGGGCGACCTGCTGGTGCGCGGCAAGAGTGGCGAGGCGGGCGTGATGCCCGGTGCGGGTGACGGGACGTTCGGCGCAGCCATCAAGAAGAGCGACCTGTTCGCCGGCTACGAGCTGATCACGGCTGTGGGTGACCTGAACGACGACGGCTTCAACGACCTGGTGGCCCGAGCCGCCGGGACCGGGCGCCTCGATGCCTTCCTCGGGGGTGGGTCCGGCGGATTCGTCCGGCAGGAGCTGGGGCAGGGCTGGGAGTCCTACAACCGTCTCGTCGGCGCCGCGGACGTCACCGGCGACGGCGAGCCGGACCTGATCGGCCGCGTCTCCAGCGGCAAGGTGTGGCTGCACCCCGGCGGTGCCGGCGCGGCCTTCAAGGGCCGCACCCTGGTGGCGGCCTCGTGGAAGCAGTTCGACACGATCACCGGCTTCGGTGACTTCAACTCCGACCGGGTGCCCGACCTCTACGTGCGGCGTGGCTCCGACAAGCTGGGCTTCGTCCTGCCGGGGCGCGGTGGTGGCCAGTTCGGCCACCCGCTCGGCCCGATCGTCCGGACCAAGGACACGTACGGCGTCACCGCGGCCCCGCTCGTCGGTGGTGGCGGGTCCGACCTCGTGGCCCGCCGGGGCGACTCGGTCCTGGTGTTCCAGAACACCAACGGGTTCGACACCGGCCGCCCGATCCCGACGGGGGTCAACCTCGCGACGGCCAACCGGGTGCTCAACGCCGGCGACTGGAACCGCGACGGCCACGGCGACATCATCACCCGCGAGACCGGGACGGGCGCACTGCAGCTGCGGCTCGGCAACGGCAAGGGCGCCTTCGCGGCGCCGCGGACGCTCGCGACCGGGTTCGCCAAGGTGCAGCTGCTCGCGGCGGTGGGAGACATGACCGGCGACGGGTGGCCGGACCTGATGGGCCAGCCCGCCGGCTCCGACATGAAGATCTACCCGGGCAAGGGCGTCGCCGGGCTGAAGAGTGGGTACGTGGCTGCCGGGCGGGTCAGCGCGTCGCGCCAGATCCCGATCGGCCGCTACAACACCGACGGTGCTCCCGACCTGTTGTTCCGCAACGGCTCCGACCTGCTGCTCTACCCCGGCAACGGCCCGGGCGGGCTGACCGGG
>JBAZRQ010000334.1:0-3806 GCA_041662925.1 Nocardioides sp.
CGACCTGCCCGCGATCGAGCAGCTCGAACAGGCCCTCGACGCCTACGAGGGCGCGCTGCTGCTGGTCTCCCACGACCGGCGGCTGCTCGACAACGTCCGCCTCGACCAGCGCTGGCAGGTCGAGGGCGGCCGGGTGACGCCGGGCTGATTTCCGGGCTGATTCAGGGCTGGTTCCGGGTCGTCTACGGCACCTCGACCAGCGAGCTGAGCGCGCTGGTGTTGCCGCCGAAGTCGTAGAGCGACAGGTCCACCTGGATGGTCGTGCCCGGGTCGAGCGGCACGAAGTCGTAGTCGAGGCTCGCCACGTCGGAGTAGAGACCCACGTCGGAGGTCGGCTCCCACAGCTGCTCGCCGTCGGCGCCGATGGTCAGCACGTCGGGGACCACGATGCCCTCCGGGTCCGGCGCGAGCTCCCCGTAGCCACCCGACACCTCGTCGTAGGTGTAGATCGTCTCGCTGACGAACTCTCCCGCGTCGATGTCGAGCACCAGCGAGAGCAGCGCGTCCAACGGGTCGAGCCGGTCGGGGTCGGTCGAGGCGTAGTAGGTCATCGGCACGTCGAAGAAGGCCGTGGCGAGGTCCTCGCTGAGGTTCAGCTCGACGTAGGCGTAGGCCGAGTCCACCCCGTCGTCGATCTGCATGACGGTGAGGTCGTAGGTGCCCGACGCCATCGGCGTGCCGCCCTCGTCGGTGAAGTCGGTGACCTCCTCACCGAGGTAGGTGATGGAGCCGTCGTCGTTCACCAGGGCGTAGCTGATCGTCGCCTCGGTGATGTTGTCCAGCCCGGCGGGGTCGAAGGCACCCGAGAGGGTGACCCCCTCCTCGTCGAGGACGACGTCCGGCCCGGCGTCCGGGTCGGTGAACGCCGGGAGCTCCTCGGCGGGGATCGCCTCGCCGGCGTCGTAGTAGGTGTCGAGGAAGCCGACCCACGGGCCCGAGCTGACGACGTCGGCGTACGCCGGGTCCGCGAGCTCCGCGACCGGCGGGAGGTAGATCGACAGGCCGGTCGCACCGGTGGTGGCCACCCCGTCGACCTGCTCGAGGACGGCGTCGTCGAGCGCCCCGACCAGGGCCTCGGCCTGGCCGGAGACCTCCGGGGCGGACTCCCCGATCGCGGAGGCCAGCAGCCCCAGGTCGCTGAGGTGCTTGTCCTGGGACTCGTCGGGGCTCTTGCCGAAGGCCAGGGTGGTGGCCTCGGACTGGCCGACCGCGGGGGCCACGAGGTCCGCCTGCTCGGACAGTGCTCCCGCGAAGTCGGTGACGGCCTCGTCGACCGCACCCATCTGCGTGAGGTCGACCATCGAGAGAGTGATCTGGTCCTGGGTGCCCTGCTCCTCGGCCTGGCCGGCGAAGCCGGCGATGATCGCCGAGCCCAGCTCGTCGGCGGTCGCGTCGGGGTCGTCGGCCAGCAGCTGCAGGGAGGTGTAGTCCCAGCCGTGGCCGGGCTCCAGCTCCTGCGAGGCGACCATGCGGTCGGCCAGCGGGGCGACCGCGCTGGCCACCTCGTAGTTGGCCATCAGGCAGGCGTCGAAACCCAGCAGGTCGAGCTTGTCCACGCCGGCCTGCTCGAGCCCGGTCGCGATGGCGTCGGTCATCTCGGCGAGGTCGAGCACGTCGTTGTCGCTGCCCTCGTCGGGCCCGATGCCGGGCCAGGAGGCACCGTGGTCGGAGATGACCAGCGCGTAGTGGCCGGCCCGGTTGGCCTCGATGCCCTCGGCGATGAACCGCGCAAGCAGCGCCGGGTCGGCCGAGTTGACGTCACCGAGGTCCTCGACGACCTCGGACGCGCCGCCCTGGCCGAGGTCGAGCACCCGGGCGCCGACCCAGCTGCCCTGGTCGAGCAGCTCGTCGTCGCCGTACTCCGCCGAGCGGTCGATCAGCTCGCGTACGTGCAGGTTGTCGTTGGAGCCGACCACGCCCAGCTCGTTGACGTCGGCGACCATGAACGGCTCGAGGTTGGTGTCGGCCATCGAGTAGTGGAGCACCGTCCACCCGTCGCCCTCGCGACCCGTGTGCGCGACCGCGGCCGATCCCCCGTCGCCCTTCGGGTCGGGGTCGTCGTCGGAGCCGCCGCTGCACGCGGCGGTGAGCAGGAGCAGGGCCGACGTGGCGGCGAGCAGGCGCGTCGAGCGCGCGGTGAGACGAGGCACCTCGCGAGGCTAGGGGTCGTACGACGTGCCGTCCGGGGAACCTTCAAGGTGCCGCCGGGGGACTAGTCAGGTGCGGCGTCAGGTCCCGTCGGCGGAGCGCGCACGTCGGCGGCGGACGGTGGCCAGGCGACGTCCGGCCCGGGCCCAGGCCACGACGACCTCGTCGTCGGTGACCCCGAAGCCTGCGAGCAGACGGCGCCAGGTGTCCTCGTGCGTGGGGATGTGGCGTCCACTGAAGAACCCGCCAAGTGTCGAGGCTGGGATGTCCAGGTCAGAGCTCAGCGCCCGGATCGACCGGCCATCGGTCTCACGGAGCCAGCGCAGCGCCGCGACCATCGCCTCCTCGTCCTCCGGCGCGTGGCCCACCAGTGACGGGTCGCCGCGGCCGGCGACATCTGCGGCTGAGAATGACGGGCGGGACATGGCTACCTCCCCTGGGTAGGCGCGACCGCCGAGGCGTCTCGGCACTGGATTGCCGCGAGCGACTTTCACCTCGCGGAGCGGAACGCGCTACTACAGTGACACGAGCAACGGCGCGATGAAGGCGTTCTGGAGGTCTCGGGACGTCACCAGAAACCGCGACAACGGGACGCGGCAGAACGCTCGGGGGAGCTGGCGTGGGACCGGACTTCGACACCTGGCAGCGCGGCATCCGGCGGACCTCGTGCCGGATCTTCGCCGGCTTCTGCCTGGTCGTCGCGGCCCTGCAGAGCCGCGGGCTCCTCACCGCGCCCTACGAGCTCCGCTCGACCGGTGTCACGCTCCTCGGGATCGTGGTGCTGCTGGCTGCGGCCTACCGCGGGTGGCGGACCAGGCTCGGCCCCGTGGATGCCTGGGCGTTCACGCTCCTCGTGGTCGTGGCCGCCGCCGACTCGCACCTGATGCACCGCCAGGCCGGCGCCGGCGGCGACGCGAACCCGGCGTTCTTCATCCTGGCGGCCACGTTCCTGGTCTACATCGTGACGCTGCGCGGGATGGCGGTGCCGCTCGCCATCACCGCGACCACGAGCGTCTACGTGACGGCCTCGGTGGCCTCCGGGGGCAGGATGCTCGGGCCGGTCCTCGACGAGGCCGTCATCCTCGCCACCTCCCAGCTCTCCGTCTGGATGCTGTTCCTCCAGCTCGCCGGCGAGGCGGTCCGCGCGGACGAGGCCCACCGCCGCACGATCGGCGAGCAGGCCGAGGCAGCGCGCCGTACTGCCGAGCAGGACGCGCGGATCGAGGCCCAGCGCACCCTGCACGACCGCGTGCTCGCCGCCTTGATCCTCCTGGCGAGCCGCGTCCCCGACACCGCTGTGGTGCGTGCGGAGTGCCGGCGCGCCGCGCAGGCCGTGACGACACTGGGCGAACCCGGGTCCCGGGCCGACGCCCTGGTCGACGGCGAGCAGCTGCGGCGACGCCTCGACGTCGAGGCAGCTGACGGGTCCGCGTCCACCGGCGTCGCCGCACGGGTGAGCCAACGCGAGGAGCTTCGGGCAGTGCTCCTGCCCGCCCGGGTCGCCGAGGCTGTGTGCGGGGCGGTGGCCGAGGCGCTGCGCAACGTCGGGCGCCACGCGGGCGTCCCGCACGCCGACGTCGTCCTGTCGGTCGTGGGCGAGGCGGGGCTGCTCGTCGAGATCCTCGACCGCGGGCACGGGCTCCAGTCGGGCTTCGCCC
>JBAZRQ010000335.1:0-3801 GCA_041662925.1 Nocardioides sp.
GGCGTCAGTGATCGGTCCGTAGGTTCCCGCGGCACCGGTGTTGGCCACCTTCACCTGGTAGGTGACGGCGTACTTGCCATTCGCGTCCGGCCCGGTGACCGTGCCTGCAGTCTTGGAGAGGTTGAGCGCCGGAGTCGGGATGGACGTCACGTTGACCGACGCCGTGTCGGAGGCGGTCAGCGGAAGGGAGGTGTCACCCGGGTAGGTGTAGCCCGTGACGCTGGCCGTGTTGGTGTGGGTGCCCGTCGTGCTGGCCACGATGTTGACGAGCTTCTGGCCGGAGGCCTGGCCGCCCGGGGCCAGATCGTCATGCTGGCCGTCGCCGTCGACGTCGGTCAGACCCGTCAGGGCCACCGTGAAGTCATCCGATGGGACCGACGGCGTTCGGTTGTCGTCTGTCACCAATGTCAGGTCGTACAGCGCAGCGCCGGGCGGACTGGTGGTGCTGCTCGGGTTGGTGACCTCGTAGCAGTACTTGACGGTGTCCCCGGACTGGATGTTGATGCTCTCGGTGCCCGGGCAAGTGCCGTTCTCCGTGGTGACCGTCTTCGCGATGACCAGCGCCGGGAAGCGCAGGTTGCCGATCTGCTTGAAAGGCACCGTCTGGGCGCCGGCGCTGATGGTTGTCGGCGGGGTGACTGCCACATTGCCGTTGATGGCGACGAGCCGGGCGCCGGAGATGTCAGCCTGCAGGTTCCCGGTGGGGCTGCTGCCGGGCTGGCAGAACAGCCGCACGTCGACCCGGACAATTACCTTCTCGGCGCGCTCCAGGTCGGTGACCCGGACCGTGCCCTTGAGGACGGAGCCCGCCTGGAACATCGGCCCCGTCTGGGTCTCGGAGACCAGCGTGGCCACGCTGCCCCCGTCATCGGCGATCCCCTGGTCGATGCTGTCCTCACCGGTGATCAGGTCGACGACCGGCGCGTAGTTCACGTTCACACGCGTGATGTCGCCGATCGCGGCACCACTTTGGCCAGTCGCGTCCATCAGGAACTCGTAGTCGACCTCGATCGTCTGGGGGCCGTCAGTTCCCGCCCTCGCCGTGTCGTCCACCGACACCTCGGTCAGGTAGGTGACGATGTCGCCGCAGGCGAAGTCGCCCCCCTCCAGCGACTCGACGATGTCGTCGTTCTTGCCATTGGTGGAGTCGTCGAACGCGCCTCCGCCCTCGAGATGGTTGTACGAGTACGGTGCCGCCGCCGCAAAGTTCATGGAGAAGTCGCCGGCGGCGCTGTGCGCCGGGGCAAGCGGGACGATCGCTGACATCGCTCCGACCAACACCGGAGCGGCAATCACTGCGATACGCCTACGAGAAGTGTCACGTTGTACGTTCATTCCGCGGCGGACCCCATTGGGGGCCCATCGACGCGGCTGGGCAATGGCGCGGGTTGCCATCGTGATCGGCAACAGGACCGCTGCCATCATTATCGTCAGCAAGATAGAGATGCTGCGCATGATCCGGCTAGAAATGCGTGGCTGAGCGTGCATGATTTGTTACCCCCCAGTAACGTGCTCGGGGGGAATGCACCTCGCGGTTGCAGTTCTAGCGACGACCCTTCAGTCGTCGGCCCCCCAGCCCACTTCTCTCAACCCACATTAGGACGAAGGGTCTTCCTCCCGTGGGTCGACGGCGCAGTTTTTACTGGGGGGACTAGACCGGAAGCTGACGAGCCCGGGAGGCCGGCAACAGTAGGACCAAGGCCTCTGGGCCCGGCGCTCCAGCCGGAGAAGGATGGCCTCGAGCGGGACGACCGGGCACCTGCAGATCCCTCAGGACACTTCCTTCTCGAGGAAGGAGCGGACGATGACGATCCACGTGAGCAGGCAGCCGGAGCCCCTGCTCGATCTCTCCTTCACCGAGCGGCACCCCGCTCTCGCCGTGATCCTGACCCTCCTCGGACTGGTCATTCTCGGCGTCACCATGGGTGAGGGCCTGGGCCGGGTGATCGCCCAGCTCCTCGACTTGGCACTCTCGCAAGTCGGCGCACAAGGGTGAGCGGCGCAGGCCCGGTCACCTGGGTCTACGCCAAGCAGGGCGCCACCATCGTGGTCACTTCGAGACGGCGTCGCGAGCCTCCAGGTTCTCAGCCACCTCTCGCTCCCAGGCTCGTAGGGCGTGCTGGGTGTCCACCTCGAACTCGAAACGCTCGGTCATCTCCGCCGTGATGTCTGCCGAGTCGACGTAGAACTGGTCGTACCACCGCCGGAGCTGGTAGACCGGCCCGTCCTCCTCGCACAGCAGCGGGTTCTGGATCGGGGACTTGTTGCGCCAGATGGCCACGTCCTGCATGAACCCTTCCGCGAAGAGGTCCGAGAACTTCCGTGCGACCGAGAGGGCGGCGTCGTCGTCGAGACCTTCGATCTTCTTGACCATCAGGCCGAACTGCAGGACGAAGTCGGTCTGCGTCACCGGGTAGTGGCAGTTGACGAGGATGACCTCGATCTCCAGGCCGTGCCAGGCCGTGGTGAGCGTGTTGATCATGTACGACGGTCCGAAGTACGACGCCTGCGAGCACAGCAACGACTCCTCGAAGGTCTGCCCCGGCTTGGCCAGGTCCGGCCGGCTCCGCGAGTTCATGTACTGGGTGGCGACGTGATCCTGGAAGACGTTCTTGAAGTAGGTCGGGAACGCACCGTGGATGTAGAAGAAGTGCGCCATGTCGACGATGTTGTCGATGATCTCCCGGCAGTTGGAGCCCGGGATGTCGATCACCTCCCACGTGAAGTCGCTCCACTCCCCTGTCTGGATCTCGGGGATCTCCGGGACCATCTGCCCCGGGATGGGCGGGTTGCCCTCGTGGTCGTGCCACACGAAGAGCTGCTTGTTGCGTTCCATGGCGTGCCAGGTGCGGGTCCGGGCCCGCAGCGGGATCCGCCTGGCGTACGGGATCTCCTTGCACGCACCGTCACCGCCCCAGCGCCAGTCGTGGAACGGGCAGGCGACCTCGTCGCCCTTGATCGTGCCCTCACCCAGGTCACCTCCCAGGTGGCGGCAGTAGCCGTCGATCACCTGGAGCTCCCCGGCGCTGTCGGCCCAGACGACGAGCTTGGTGCCGAACGCCTGCACGGTGTGGGGCTTGCCGTCCCGGAAGGTGTCGGCCAGGCCCAGGCAGTGCCAGCCCCGGGCGTACCGGTTGGGCGGCACGCCCGGGTCGATCAGTCGGGAGTCCTTGCGGACCTGTGCTGCTGTGTCAGTCATGGCTGTCTCCTCACCGGTAGCTGACGGGTAGGTCCTTCAGGGCGTTCACCCAGGCGTGCCGTACGCGCCGCGGCTCCTGCGTCTTGTGGATGTTCGGCACGATGTCCGCGATCGCCTGGAAGATGATGTCGATCTCCATCCGGGCCAGGTTGGCGCCGATGCAGTAGTGCGCGCCGTGGCCTCCGAACGCCAGGTGCGGGTTGGGGTCACGCAGGATGTCGAACGTGAACGGATCGGTGAAGACGCTCTCGTCAAAGTTCGCGGAGGCGTAGAACAGCCCCACCCGGTCGCCCTTCGAAACCGGCTGGCCGCCCACCTGGACGTCGGCCAGCGCGGTGCGCTGGAACGCCGTCACGGGGGTCGCCCAGCGGATGATCTCGTCCACCGCGGTGTCGGGCCGCTCCCGCTTGTAGAGCTCCCACTGGTCCGGGTGGTCGAAGAACGCGTTCATCCCGTGTGCGATCGCCGTCCGGGTGGTCTCGTTGCCCGCGACGCTGAGCAGGATCACGAAGAAGCCGAACTCGTCGGACGTGAGCTCGTTGCCTGCGGCGTCGCCACTGACGAGCTTGGTGACGATGTCGTTGCGGGGGGTCCTCTTGCGT
>JBAZRQ010000336.1:0-3801 GCA_041662925.1 Nocardioides sp.
GGGCCGACGACCTCGACGTCGAGCTCAGCGTCCGCCCCGCCGCACAGTTCCCGGCACTGCTCGCCGCGCGAACGGTGGACGTCACCATCGGCCCGGTCGCCGGGGAGGCCCCCAACGTGATGGTGCACCTGCCGTTCCTTCTCTACGAGGTGCTGGCCGTGGTCCGTCCCGGCCATCCGCTGGCCGGCGCAACGCTCGGCCCCGACCAGGCGCGTCGCCAGAACTGGTGCCTCGGCCCGTCCGCGGTCGAGGCGAACGGTGTCGTGCCGGCGGTGCTCCGCCGCCTCACGGTGCCCGAGCAGCACCAGCAGATCTTCCAGAGCGACGCGGCCGCACTCGAGGAGACCAAGCGCAGCGACGGCGTCGCCCTGGTGGTCCGGTTCGCGGTGTCCAGCGACCTGGCGGCGGGGCGCCTGGTGACCGTCGACGGCCCCGGGCTGCGGGCCCAGGGACGTTGGGCAGCGATGACGCTCGCGGCACCGCACCAGCCCCCAACCGCGGCCGAGCTGCTCCGGTTCATCACCACACCTAGGGCCACCCAGGCGATGATCAGGGGCGCCGGCGTACATGTGGGCAGGTTCAAGCCGGCCGTGCACGTCACGCTCTGGAGCTGACCCCGACGATCGCGTCGAAGACCTCCGGCAGCGCCCGCAACGTGTGCGCGGGCAGGAAGGCGTCGCAGAACGGCAATGCCGCAGCCATCGACCCGACCAGTGGCTCGAACTCCGGCGCGGCCGCCCGCGGGTTGAGCCAGATCACCCGCCGCGCCCGGCGGCTGGCACGCGCCATGACGGCCGCCAGCTCCTCGGGCTCGTCGCTGTCCCAGCCGTCCGAGGCGATGACCAGCACCCCTCCGCGCACGGTGTTGCCGTGCCGAGACGCAAGCAGCTCCCGCAGGCAGTCAGCCAGGTGGGTGCCCCCATAGCGGTCCACGACCTGTTCGCCGGCCTGAGCGATCGCGGCCTCCGCCGAGCGGTGCAACAGCGCCGGGGTGAGCCTGGTCAGCGAGGTCGAGAAGGCGAAGGTCTCGGCGTGCCGGGTCCGGACAAACGCCCGCATCAGGTGGAGGTAGGCCGTGGAGTAGCTCTGCATCGACTGGCTCACGTCGCAGACCAGGGTGACGGTGAGCGGCCGCTTCACGTGGTGGTAGTGCTTGAGTTCCATCGGCTCCCAGCCGGTACGCCGCGAGGCGGCGATCGTCTCCCTCAGCGCGACCCGGTGTCCGGACGAACGAACCTGCAGCCGGCGGCTCCGCCGGGTCGGCCAGCGGTACGCCGACTCCTCGAGCCACCGCCCCAGAGCAGCAAGATCACGCTCGTCCAGTTCGTCGAAGGGGGTGTCCACGATGCGCGCGACCGCACTAGGGAGCAGCTCCGGCAGCACTCGAGCGTCTTCCTCATCGGCAGTGGGCGTCATTCGGGGCACCGTGCGCCACGGCAGGGACGCGGCCGTGGACTCTCCTCCCGGGTCGCCGGAGACCGACGTGAACGAATCCTCCGGTTCGGCGGCGGGATCGGGACCGGTCCGGCGGGCGTGCGGATCGACTGCGAGCACCGCATCGCCGAACGCGGCCGCGAAGACCCGGTCAAACACCTCGATGTCGGGCTGCCGACTGACCAGCGTCAACCGGGCCAGCCAGTACAGGGGCCGCACCCGTTCCGGAGGCACCGCCGCGAGCGCCTCGGCGAACGCCGCCATCGCGGTCAGCGTGACCGGGACGCCGTGAGCCCTCAGCCGGTGCGCCAGTGACACCACGAAGGCGGCCCGGTCGACCCCGCCCAACAGTGGGCCAGCGGCCTCAACGAACGACGAGGAAGATGACAAGGGCGACAAGGGCGACCACCACCGCGACCAACGGGACCACACGTTTGAGCACGGCACCCCCGGCGAGCGCCATCAGATCCAATGGCTCTTGCTCCTGCGCCGGTGGGGGCTGGCGCAGCCCGGACGGATCCGCAGCGAGCTCGGAAGCCACACTGGCAACCGGCTCGGCAACGGGCACCGCAACGGGCTCGGCAACCGGCTCGAGGGTGCCGACGCCGCCCGCCGACAGCTTGCCCTCCAGGCTCTCCACGAACTGGCCCAGGAGCTTCTCGGAGACCTGCTGGATCATCCCGCTGCCGAACTGGGCCAGCTTGCCCGAGATCATGAGGTCCGTGTCGACGTTGGCGACCGTGCGCTCTCCCTCGGCGCGTAGTTGCACCGTGATGAGTGCCGCCGCGTTGCCCGAGCCCCTGGTGTCCTTGCCTTTGGCGTCGATCACAGCCCGACGCGCCACGTCGTCCTTCTCCGCGAAACCTGCGGTCCCGGTGAACTCGCTGAGCACCGGCCCGACCTTGACCTTGATCTTTCCGGTGTAGGTGTCGCCCTCGCGCCCAGTCAGAGTGGCACCCGGAAGGCACGGCGCCACCTCCTCGATGTCGGTGAGCAGCGCCCACGCCTTGTCGATGGGCGCAGAGACCGTGAACTCGTTGGCGATCTTCATCGTTTCCCTTCAGTTGAACACGTAGGACTTGAGCGACTCGACGACCAGATCACGGTCGTCGGGGGTCTTGGCGACGGCGCCGAGCGACGAGACGACCACGTCGCGGACCAGCGCGGTCGCCCCGAGCGCGGAAAGCGCCGCCACCCAGTTGATCGCCTCGGCGACCCCGGGGGGCTTGTCGACGTCGAGCGTTCGGACGTGACCGACGAACTGTGCGGCCGACTCGATGAGGGCGACGTCGGCCGAGGGTGCCGTGCGGCGCAGGATGGCGACCACGCGCTCGGGCTCCGGATACTCCAGCCAGTGGTAGAGGCAGCGCCGACGCAGCGCGTCGTGCAGGTCCCTGCTCCGGTTCGAGGTGAGCACCACGATCGGCGGGCGCTTGGCGGTGAACGTGCCGAGTTCGGGCACCGTCACCGAGCCCTCGCCCAGCGCCTCGAGCAGGAGCGCCTCGAACTCGTCGTCGGCCCGGTCGACCTCGTCGATGAGCAGGACGGGCGGGCGCGGTCCGTCGTACCGCACACATCGCAGGATCGGCCGCTCGACCAGGAACTCCTCACTGAACAGGTCGGCCTCGCTCAGGGGGTGGTGCTGGGACTCGGCGAGCCGGATCGCCAGGAGCTGACGCTGGTGGTTCCAGTCGTAGAGCGCCTCGTTGGCGGTCAGCCCTTCGTAACACTGCAACCGAACCAGCGGCGCGTCGAGGACCTGGGCGAGGACCTGGGCGGCCGCGGTCTTGCCCACGCCCGGCTCACCCTCGAGGAGCAGGGGCAGACCCAGCTGGAGGGTGAGGTACACCGCGGTCGACATGCCTTCGTCGGCGAGATAGCCGTGCGCGTCGAACTGACGACGAACCTCCTCGGGCGACCCGAGCTCTGTGGTCACTCGGCCACCAGCGTCCGGTAGTTGTCCCAGGTGTCCACGTCGAGCGGAATGCTTCCGGCGACCCGGACCCTCGCCACGTCGTACCCGGGATCGTCCCCCGTTTCGTCGCCCACGTCGACGAGCTTCCACACCGCCTTGTCGCCGTGCAGCCCGGACAACGTGTCGAACATCGTGCGGTGGAACCACAACGGATGTCCGAGCCCGTCGTCGTAGGCGCACACGCCCACCGCGTGGTCGCCGGCTCCAGCCACGAGCGCGTCGATTGTGTCCACGGTGACGCCGGGCTGGTCGCCCAGCAGCAGTACGACGCCCTCGGCGTCCGCGCGCACCCGGGTCAACGCGGTCCGGATCGAGGTCGCACAACCAGCACCAAAGTCAGGGTTGAGCACCACGTCCAGGTCGCGCAGGTCGTCCTGCTTGCGGCCGGCGTC
>JBAZRQ010000337.1:0-3780 GCA_041662925.1 Nocardioides sp.
CCGGTGGACCGGCCAGGGCAAGTCCGTCGCCTACTGCATGGTCACCAGTGGCGAGGCCGGCATCGACGCGATGGAACCCGAGCAGTGCCGCCGGGTGCGCGAGGCCGAGCAGATCGAGTCGGCGCGCATCGTCGGCGTACCGGCGGTGAGCTTCCTGGGCTTCCCCGACGGCGTCCTGGAGTACGGCGTCGACCTGCGGCGCGCGATCGCCCTCGAGGTACGCCGGTTCCGGCCGGACGTCGTGGTCACCGGCAACTTCCGCGACACGTTCGGTGGCCGCACCCTCAACCAGGCCGACCACATCGCGGTCGGCCGCGCGGTGCTGGACGCCGTACGCGACGCGGGCAACCGGTGGGTCTTCAACGACCAGCTCGGCGACGGCCTGGAGCCGTGGGGCGGGGTTCGTGAGGTCTGGGCGGCCGGGTCTCCGGACGCCACGCACGGCGTGGACACCACGGAGACCTTCGACGCCGGTGTGGCGTCGCTGGAGGCGCACAGCGCCTACATCGACGGGCTCGGTTGGGAGCACTTCGACGCCCGGGAGTTCCTGGAGGGCTTCGCCCGGCAGGCCGGCCAGCGGATGGGGGTCGCCCTCGCCGCGTCGTTCGAGGTGTTCCCGATGGGCTGGGCGGGCACCGAGGAGTAGGGAGTGGAGTAGCCGCTACAGGACCAGGCCGAGCTGGCGCAGCGACGTGACCAGGTTGTTGAGCACCTGGGTGTCGTTGAGCCCGTTGGCGGTGCCGGGGTTGGGTCGGCGGGCGACGGGGGTGACCCCGAAGAAGCCGTCCTGGATCTTGTCGGCCCCGAAGACCTCGCCCGTGGCGTTGCCCGCGAAGTTGTTGCCGTGCACGAGGTGGGCGGCGGCGCCGGACAGCGACAGCCCGTAGTGCTGCGTCTTCTGGGGCTGGTTGTCGAAGCACTGGTTGCCGACGACCGTGCAGCCGCTGCCGACGATGATCCGGATCCCGCCCCGCCTGCCGGTCGTGGGCTCCGCGGTGTAGCCGGTGAAGTTGCTGTAGACGATGTTGCCGATGATCGCGACCCGGTCGGAGTCGCAGAAGATCCCGTCGCCGGTGTTGTGGTGGACGGTGTTGCCTGAGACGGTCGAGCCGGCGGCGTACGACATCGCGATGCCGATGCCGCTGTTGGCGCCTCCGGGGGGACCCTTGTCCGGGTCGTTGGCGTTGTCACGGCAGACGTTGCCGATCACCGTGACTCCGCGCTGGCGGTCGGTGCCGACGGTGACGTCGGTGTTGGAGATCTCCGGCTCGCAGCGGATGCCGGCGTCGGAGTTGGCCACGCAGGTGTTGCCCTGGACGATCGCGCCGAAGCACTGGTCGGAGACCAGGATGCCGCGCCGGTTGCCCTCGAGGTGGTTGTCGGAGATCTGCACGTCCTGGCAGCGGTAGGTCGCGATGCCGTGACCCTCGGCGCCCACGCCGCCCGGGTCGAGGCGGGCCCCGGAGACGTAGTTGCCGCTCACCACGACCTCGGACTGCGACACGGAGCTGGCCCGACGGATGAAGATGCCGGTGGCCATCAGCTCGGGGTCGGGCGAGGTGACCCGGTTGCCGACCACGCGGGCCACGCCGTCGGGCTGGTCGATCGTGACCGCCCGCCCGCAGCCGACGAACTCGTTGTCGTCGATGTGGACGCCGTCGGACGTCCACACGTAGACGGCGGCGAAGACCGTCGACGTCTGGCCGGGCATGAAGCTCTCGAACCGGCAGCCGCGCACCCAGATGTTGCGCTGGGTGCTGTTGCTGGACGAGGCGTAGACGGCGGAGCCGATCGCGGCGCTGCCGCCGCCGTGGAAGCCGAGGTCGCGCACGGTCACGTCCGCGCGGTTGGACAGGTTGAGCACCCGGCTGGCCGCAGAGTCCGACGCGACCCGGAGAACCGAGACCGCGGCCCCCGCCCCGGCGAAGGTGACCTTGCTGCGCGCCGTCAGGATGCTGGGCAGGCTCGAGCGGACGAGGTAGGTGCCAGGCGGGAAGTAGCAGACGCCGCCGCCGGCGGTGGCGTCGATCGCCTTCTGGATCGCGGCCGTGTCGTCGGTCTCGCCGTCGCCCTTGGCGCCGTAGGCGGCGTCCTGGACGTTGACGACCAGGCCGCCGGGGCTCTCCGTGACGTAGGTCGGCGGGTGGGCGGCGTACCAGTCGTCGAGGGCGGGCTCGTCGAGGAAGTAGGGCAGGTCGCGCCAGCTGGTCGCGCCGTCACCGATCTTGTGGCGCCCGGTGCTGGTCTCGAAGCCGGGCTCCCCCGCCTGGAGGACCGGGTCGGCGGCGGTCCACTGGGCTGCGGTGCCGCGACGGAACCTGATCACGTCGGCCATCAGGGGGTCCCTCCGTCGATGACCTGGGGTGCGGCGGTGGTCAGCCGGACCGTGTCGATGCCCACGCCGCGCAGCAGGACCGCGAACCTGCGCCCCGACTCGAAGCCGTTGCGGTCGGACGCCGCGTCGAACGGCGTCGCCTGGCCGGTGCTCGGATGGGTGTAGCGGATCCGCTGCCGCCCGTTGCCGAGCCGCTGGCGCGAGGCGACCCGGACCACCGTCGAGCGCGGCCCGACGATCAGGTCACCCGGCTTGAGCTTGCGGGCCGGGAGCAGGACCGCTCCTGTCGTCGCTTCGGCCGGTGCGATGCCGGCGGTGAGCAGGCCGCCGGCTACGGCGCCCGTCATCAGATTGCGCCGTGCTGTGATCCCCATCGGGAAATCCTATAGGTAGGACGCTCCGTAACGGGTTCCGTGGTCAGCAAATGGAAACGGGCCCGACCCGCACGTTCAGGTCGGACCCGTCTGTTGCTCCCCCGGTTGGACTCGAACCAACGACATCCTGATTAACAGTCAAGCGCTCTGCCAGCTGAGCTACAGGGGATCACTCTGACCATCTCTGGACAGCGCGCACACATTAGCAAGGGCTGCGGCTTGGTCGAAATCGGGATGGGCGACGCGCGTCAGTCGGCGCCCACCTCGCCCCGCGCCGCGCGGAGCGCCTCGTCGACGGCCACCCGGACGGCCGGATCGTCCGGCTCGACACCCTGGTCGTACTCGAGGAACCACGCGATCTCACCGGTGCTGTGCGGAGCCCGGCGGGCGACCACCCGGACGCCGCGGCGACCGCGCACGGCGACGTGGCGCTGCAGGACGATGCTGGCCGTGACGCGTTCGCGCAGCAGCTCGAGCAGGCCGCCCGGCTGGTCGAGGGTGACCCGGTGCTGGGGCCGGACCTGGCCCCAGGTGCCGACCTCGCGGATGGAGAGCACCGAGGTGTCGCGGTCCCAGTCGGCGGCCTCCACCTGCTCCCACGGGATGCGGTGGTCCCGGAGGTAGAGCGCGTGGCGGGTGCCGCCGACGACGTCGCCCACCGTGTCCGTGGCCCAGGCCAGCACCCTCTCCCCCGCCGCGACAGCGAGGTCGGGCTGCTCACGGCGCAACCTCAGCCGGCTCACTCGGGGCTCGCCATCCGGTCGCGGAGGGTACGGCGGTGCTGCTCGAGGGCGGCCAGCTCGCCGAACATCTTGTTGTACTCAGCAGGGTGCTCGACCGGGTTGGTGCGCTGCAGGCGCGACTTCACCTCGGCGATCCGGCGCTGGGCGGTCAGCTCGAGCAGCTTGAAGACGTAGGACCCGACGTACTGCGCGTCGGGCTCTTTCATCAGGGGCTCGACGCCGAGGGCGCTGATCGCCGAGGAGACGTCGGGGTCGGTGGCCGCGTCGCGCAGCTTGGTCGACCAGCCCGGGTCGGCGGCGCCCGCGACCAGCCCGCCGGCGGCCTCGA
>JBAZRQ010000338.1:0-3775 GCA_041662925.1 Nocardioides sp.
GGTGGTGCCGGTGGCGGTCGCGGTGTTGTCGACCTTGCCGGCGTCGACGTCAGCCTGGGTCAGCGTGTAGGTCTTGGTGCTGCAGGCCCGCGTCGCCCCGGCGGCGAGAGGCTGGGCGGGGCAGGTGATCGCGCCGAGCTTGGGGTCGGAGATCGTCACCGGGTCGAGGGTGACCTGGCCGGTGTTGGTGACCTGGAAGGCGTAGGTGATGGTGTCGCCGACGTCCTGGCCGTTGCCGTCGAGGTCGTTGACCGACGAGGCGGTCTTGTCGAGCTGGATCGCCGGGAACTTGGGCGTGTTCGTGAAGGTGCAGGTCACGTTGGCGCCACTCGTCGCGGGCACCGTGAACGTGCCGGTGCTGCCGGTCCCGGACGCGATGGTCGTGCCGCTGCCGTCGACGCACTTCCACGTGGTGACGTAGTTGCCCAGGTTGGCTCCGCCGGCCGCGGACTGGGTGATCGTGTACGACGACGACGGGAGCACGACGACCGGTCCGGCGACCTCGGAGGCGTTGTTCTGCAGGCCCGTGTCGGTGCCCGCGGTGGTGCCGGTGTTGCCGGAGCTGACGCCGTTGCCGGTGATCGAGACGGTGAACTGGTCGGTCGAGGTGTAGCGGCCGCTGGGCAGGTTGACGTTGGCCGACGCGGTGCTGGGGAGGGCGCACGAGGCCATGTCCGCGAACGAGGTGCCGGTGGTCGTGCTCGACAGGGTCGCGCCGGTGCTCGGGTTGACCCGGATGACCTTGCCCGAGCCGCTGCCGATGACCAGCGCGCCGGAGGAGTCGAAGGCCATCGAGTGGTACTGCCCGGAGTTGCCGGGGGTGGTGGTGAGGACGGTGATCGTCAACGAGGCGTTGCCGGCGGTGGTCGGGACGCTCTGGTCCACCCGGGCCAGCGTGCCGGCGGCCCACTGGTCGGCGTTGCTGACGACGTAGAGGTTGCCGAGCGCGTCGAAGGCGAAGTCGCCGTTGCCGGAGAGGCCGGCGCCGGAGATCGTGGCGACCTTGCCGAGCGCGGTGTTCGTGTTGGTGTTGAACGCGTTGACGGTCCAGGTCGAGCCACCGGAGGCGTAGTAGTAGATGCCGTTCGCGGGGTTGATCGCGCCGGCGACGACGTCGGCGGCGTCGCTGTTGCTGGGGGCGTTGAAGGTCGTGGTCGACGAGGTGGTGGCGTCGAAGCGCAGCACCTTGTTGGTGTCGCGGTTGAAGGCGTAGATGTACCTGCCGCCGCCGGCGGGAAGCGCGAGCGCGTTGACGGCGTCGTCGCTGTCCGCACTGAAGTTGCCGTTGTCCGACACCACGCCGGTGAGCGCGTTGACCTTGTCGATGCCGAACGACGAGCTACCTGCGACCGTGTAGACGGTGTTGTTGGTGCACACGAAGCTCGACACACCGGTCGTCGCGAGCGCCGGCGCCGTCGGTGCGAGCGTCAGCCCCGCGGCGACCACGAGCAGTGAGAGCGGCCCGGTCACCAGGCCCCGCGGCGTTCGCCGTCGAGCGGGTGACGCAGAAGAAGAGACGCTTCGGTTGATGCGCGAAATGACACGAAATAGCGACATGGTCGCCGGCCCCCCAGCCGTGTTTGCTCGTCTACGAGCGTCTGCGTTGCCCCCTAGCCCCCGCGCCGCGAGGACCCTGATCCGAGCCCGGCACAGCCGGGTCCGCATCGAGTCTGGCATCGGTCGGCGGCCGCCGTCTCAAGAAGACCTATGGTTTTCCGCAAGATCCAGGAGGGGTCCTAGTCGTCGCCTACCCAGAAACCGCGCCCGCCGAACCAGTCGCCGTAGGCGCTGCGCATCTGGCTGATGGGGCTGCCGGAGCCGCGGGAGCCGAGGTAGGAGCCGACGACGGCTGCCCCCAGGTCGTCGAGCTCGGGCGCGACCACGCTGCCGTCGACGCGTTTGGCCATGGACTCGATGAAGCGGGCCAGGCCGGGGTCCTCGCCGAGACGGAAGAACGTCGTGTGGGCGCCGAGGCGGCCGGCGTTGTCGAGCTCGCGCACGGCGTGGGCGACCGTCAGCGGGTGCGGGGGGTAGGAGAAGAAGACCTCCCCATCGGCCTCCAGGTGGGAGGTCGGCTCGCCGTCGGTGACGATCAGCAGCACCGGCTGGGCGCTGGGGTGCTTGCGGAAGTGGCGGTTGGCGAGCAGTAGCCCGTGGTGGAGGTTGGTGCCCTTGTCCCACACCGCGTCCAGCCCGGTGAGCTGCTCGATGTCCATCACCTCGGCGTGCCGCCCGAACGCGATCAGCTGCAGCGCGTCACCGCGGGAACGCGACCTGATCAGCGTGTGCAGCGCCAGCGCGGTGCGCTTCATCGGCACCCAGCGGCCATCCATCGCCATCGAGAACGACGTGTCCACGAGCAGCGCCACACAGGCCTGGGTGCGGGCCTCGGTCTCGGTGACCTCGACGTCGCGGAGGTCGAGGCGCACGCCGGCGCTGGCGTCGCCCCCTTCGGAGGCCGTGCGTACGACGGCGTTGGTCACCGTGCGGGTGACGTCCCAGGGCTCGGTGTCGCCGAACGCCCACTCGCGCGTGGCACCCGACCGCTCCCCCGCGGCGCCGGCCTGGCGCAGGTCGCGCTGGCCCTGGCGCCCGGACATCTTGTCGGCGACGTCCTTGAGCAGCGCCTTGCCGAGCTGGCGCATCGCCTTGGGCGTGAGCTTGAGCTGCCCGGTGGAGTCGCGGCGCAGGGTGCCGCTGTCGCGCAGCGCCTTCTCCAGCTCCTTGAGGGTCCGGGCGTCGACCGCGGCCTGGTCGCCGAGCTGGCGCGCGAGCTTGTCGAGGTCGACGTCGTCCATGCGGGCGCCGCCGTAGGACTGGGAGAGCTGGTCGGACAGCGCGTCGAGATCGGCCAGGTCCTGGAGTACGCCGGTCCCGTCGCCGAGGCCGAGGCCTTGCTCCCCGTCGAACCGTTCGGAGGAGCCCCAGTCCTCGCCGGGGCGGAGGTCCTGCAGGTTGGCGTCCAGCTGGGACAGCTCCTGCATCAGCTCGGGGCTCCCGAACGCCTGCGCCGCCAGGGCATCGAGCTCGTCGCGCTGCTCCTGGGTCATCGAGTTGCGCATCCGCTGCGCCGCGGCGGCGCGCTGGGCCAGGGCGTCGAGCAGCTCGTCGATGTCCTGCGGGTTCTCGGGGAAGAAGTCGCCGTGCTTGTCCATGAACTGCCGGAAGTCGTCGTCGGTGTCGTCGCCCTGGCGGTGCTTCTCCAGCAGCGTGTTGAGGTCGCGCAGCATCTCGTTGACCGCGGCCCGGTCCTCGTCGGTGGCGTTCTCGAGGGCCTGCTTCATCCCGGCGAAGCGCTGGTCCAGCATCTCCCGGCCGAGCAGGTCCTTGATCTTCTCGAAGTCCTCGCGGGCCTCGCGGCTCTGCCACTGGTAGTCGGCGAGCTCGCTGACCGCGGCCGAGGTCGAGTCGGGGAGGTTCTCCAGGCGCATCTCGGCGAAGGCCCGGTCGGCGTCGTCCATCATCGCGTCGCGCGCGAGCTGCTTGCGCTCCTCGAGCACGGCATGGTCGAGGAGCTCCTTGACCTCCTGGAGGGTGCCGTCGAGGTTGTGCCGCTTCAGCAGCTCCTGGCGGCGCTCGGCCACCCGCCGGGCGAGGTCGTCCAGGCCCTGCTGGTCCCTGCCCCCACGACGCAGGAACTCCCGCATCGCCCGCTCGGGGCTGTAGCCGGCCATCACGTCCTCGCCGATGGCGTCGAGCGCCTCGGCGATGTCGACCGGCGGCGCCAGCGGGTCGCCGCCGTCGTACCGCCGAAATCGCGAAACAGACCGCCGCG
>JBAZRQ010000339.1:0-3769 GCA_041662925.1 Nocardioides sp.
CGTCGGCGCCGGTGAGCACGCCCTCGGACTTCTTGCCCATCACGATCGCGGTGCCGGTGTCCTGGCACATCGGCAGCACGCCGCCGGCGGAGATGTTGACGTTCTTGAGCAGGTCGAGCGCGACGAACCGGTCGTTGCCCGACGCCTCGGGGTCGTCGATGATCCGCCGCAGCTGGGCGAGGTGCGCGGGCCGCAGGTAGTGGGAGATGTCGTGCATCGCCTCGGCGGTCAGCCGCTGGATCGCCTCCGGCGCGACCCGCAGGAACGTCTGCCCGTCGGCCTCGAACGTCGAGACCCCTTCGGTCGTGACCAGACGCCAAGGTGTGTCGGCACCATACGTCTCTGGGCCGATCGGCAGGAGGTCGGAGTAGCGGAACTCGGGGCCTGTGCTCACGGACCAGAGATTACGCGTCCGAGCCGGAGCGGTGACGCGGGCCCGGGGCCATCCGGAGTGCGCCGTTCATCGGGGCCCCACCGTCCCGTCGCCGCTCGGTGGCTTTCGTGCCATGCTCCAGGAGGACGCTGCCCGCGGCTCGCATCAGGCCAGCCCCGCTTCCCAGGAGGTTCCGTGAAGGTTCGTTCAACGTTCGTCGTTCTGGTGGCTCTCGCAGCCGCGACCGCACTGGCCGCATGTGCCCCACCCGATGACGACAAGAAGTCGTCGACCACCCCCAACGGCACCGACGCGGCCACGGCTACGTCGGTCGAGGACTTCGGCACCATGGACGACCTCGTCAAGGCGGCGGAGGACGAGGGCGAGCTGAACGTCATCGCCCTGCCGCCCGACTGGGCCAACTACGGCAACATCATCAAGGCCTTCGAGGACAAGTACGACATCAAGGTCAACTCCGACCAGCCGGACGTCGCCAGCCAGGACGAGATCAACGCGGCAAACCAGCTGAAGGGCACCGACCGTGCGCCGGACGTGTTCGACCTCGGCCAGTCGGTCGCCCTCGCGAACACCGACCTGTACGCGCCCTACCAGGTCGCGACCTTCGACGAGATCCCGGCCGAGTTCAAGGACCCTGACGGCGCGTGGGTCAACGACTACGGCGGGTTCATGTCCGTTGGCTACGACTCCGACAAGGTCCGGACGTGACCTCTCTCGACGACCTGCTCGGATCGGACTTCAAGGGCAAGGTGGCACTCAACGGCGACCCGACGGCCGCCGGGGCCGCGTTCAGCGGCGTCGTGATGGCCTCGGTCGCCAACGGAGGTTCCGTCGACGACATCGCCCCCGGCGTGGACTACTTCAAGCGGCTCAAGGAGGCCGGCAACTTCCTGCCGGTCGACCCGACCTCGGCGACGATCGAGTCCGGCCAGACCCCCGTGGTCATCGACTGGGACTACCTCAACGCCGCCGAGACCGCCAAGCTCCCCAGCTGGAAAGTGTTCGTCCCCGAGGACGCTGCCATCGCGGGCTACTACTTCCAGGCGATCAACGCCGATGCCCCGCACCCGGCGGCTGCCCGGCTCTGGGAGGAGTTCCTCTACAGCGACGAGGGCCAGAACCTCTGGCTCGCCGGCGGTGCACGCCCGGTCCGCGCCGACGCCATGGTGGACGCAGGAACCATCGACATGGCGCTGTACGACGCCCTCCCGGAGGTCGCCGGCACGCCGGTCATCCCGACCAATGAGCAGACCGAGAAGATGGCGGCCTACCTGGCCGACAACTGGGCCAAGGCCATCGGCTGAGCACGATCGCACCGGTGGCGGCGTCCAGCGCCACTCCACCGCAGACACCGGCGGGCCGACGCTTCAGCGTCGGCCCGTCGGTCGGGCTGCTCCCTTTCCTGGCCTACCTCACGGTCTTCCTGCTGATCCCGACGATCACGGTCCTGGTCGGCGCCTTCCAGGACGACCAGGGTGGCTTCTCCCTCCAGAAGGTCGGCAAGCTCAACGACGAGACGCCGCTGCTCGTGCTCCGGGAGAGCCTGCTGCTGTCCATCTCCTCGGCGGCGGTCGGTGCGTTGCTGGGCGCCCTCCTGGCCTACCTGATCGTCACGGCGCCGTCGACCAGCGTCCTGCGGAGGGTGGTCACCGCCGTCTGCGGAGTGCTCGCCCAGTTCGGTGGAGTCACCCTCGCCTTCGCGTGGATCGCGACGCTCGGCTTCGGCGGTCTGCTCACCCAGGTGCTCGCCGACACCATCGGCACGGATCCCAACGGCATCTCGCAGCTCTACGAACTGCCCGGCCTGGTGCTCGTCTACACCTACTTCCAGATCCCCCTGATGGTGATCGTGTTCCTTCCCGCACTGGAGGGGCTGCGGCCGCAGTGGCGCGAGGCGGCGATCAACCTCGGCGCGACCACCTGGCAGTACTGGACCCAGGTGGCGTTCCCCCTGCTTCGACCGGCCTTCCTCGGTTCGATGCTGCTTCTGTTCGCCAACGCGTTCGCGGCGTACGCCACGGCCGCGGCTCTGGTCAGTCAGGGTTCGCCCATCCTGCCCCTCCTGATCCGCAACTCCCTGACGAGCGAGATCGTGCTCGGGGAGCAGAACTTCGCCTACGCCCTGGCGCTCGAGATGGTCGTGGTCGTCGCGGTCGTGATGGCGCTCTACGCCTGGCTCCTCAAGCGCACGTCGAGGTGGCTGTCGTGACCGGCACGATCGTGTGGCGTGTCCTGCGCTGGCTCCTGCTGCTGGTCTTCGCCGCGTTCTTCGCGGTCCCACTTCTCGCGCTGCTGAACTTCAGCACCAGGGACACGATCACGAAGCAACGGACCGGCGCGGCCTGGCAGGCGCTCACCCAGGACCCGGCGATGACCGACGCGATCACCACCTCGCTGCTGCTGGCCCTGTTCACCGTGATCGGCATGGTCGTGCTGCTGGTGCCGACGATGATCTGGGTACGGTTGCGGGTCCCTGCGGCGACGCGGTTGATCGAGTTCCTCTGCCTTCTCCCGCTCACCATTCCCGCGCTCGTGATCGTGGTCGGGCTCACGAACGTCTACGCGTGGGTCAACTACCTGATCGGGGACTCGGCGCTCACGCTCGCTTTCGTGTACGTCGTGCTGGTGCTGCCCTACGCCTACCGGGCCATCGACTCGTCCCTGTCCTCGCTCGACGCCACCACGCTCGCCGAGGCGGCGCGGTCCCTCGGCGCCGGCTGGTTCACGGTGATCACCCGGGTGATCCTTCCGAACCTGTGGCCGGGCGTCCTCGGCGCCGCGTTCATCGCCGTCGCGCTGGTGCTCGGGGAGTTCACCATCTCGTCGCTCTCGCACTACAACACCCTGCCGGTCGTGATCGTCCAGATCAGCAAGGCAGACGCGCCGGAGTCGATGGCAGCGGCGCTCGCTTCGCTCCTGTTCGCCGCGGTCCTGCTCTTGGCCCTGTCCTTCCTGGACCGCAGTCGTCGTACCCCCGGAGGCAACTAGATGTCCGACACCCTCAGCGAGTCCAGCGCCGGAGTCGCTGTCGAGATGACGGGGCTGCGCCGTCACTACGGCGACGTGCACGCGCTCGACGGGCTCGACCTGCACCTCTCGCCGGGCGAGATGGTGGTGCTGCTCGGGCCGTCCGGCTGCGGGAAGACCACGGCGTTGCGGATCCTGGCCGGGCTCGAGCGACAGGACGCCGGCACGATCAGCGTGGGTGGCAAGGACCTGAGCCGGGTCCCCGCCAACAAGCGCGACATGGGGATGGTGTTCCAGGCCTACAGCCTGTTCCCGCACCTCACCGTCCTCGACAACGTGGCGTTCGGTCTCAAGCTGCGTGGGGACTCACGCTCGGCTCGGCGTGGGCGCGCCGGAGACATGCTCGACCTG
>JBAZRQ010000340.1:0-3768 GCA_041662925.1 Nocardioides sp.
GCACGAGGGTCTCGACGACCCGGTGACCTATCACGTGCTGCTCCCGCTCGAGGACGCCGCAGCCCGGATCGAGGCCTCGATGGGGTCGCTGTCGGCCGGCGAGATGCTGGCCTCCCCCGCGATGGCGATGAGCGAGGTCGACCTCGACGCCGTACGCAAGGACTGCGAGGAGCGCTCCGCCGGCGAGCTCACCCACACGGTGGCCGCGCTCGAGGCCGTCGGCGCGACCGTCGGCAGCAGCACCGTCGTCACCGAGCCCCCGATCGACGCCCTGGCCGCCAAGGTCACCGAGGTCGACGGGCGCGAGGCGATCATCCTCACCCGCCCCCACGTGGTCGCGGAGTTCTTCCACCTCGACTGGACCAGCCAGGCCCGCCGCAAGATCGGTGTCCCCGTCCTCCACCTCCTCGAGCACGAGAGCTTCGACGAGCAGGCCGGTGGCGGCGAAGGTGTCAGCGGAGTCTGAGTGAAGCTTCGCCCAGTGAAGGTTGCACGACGACGACCCGCCGACGCCCCCGAGCCGGTTGACGACCCTCCTCCCCCGACGCCTCCTCGCGGCCGCCCCGTGGCGGCGTACGCGTCGGTCGACGGCCGCACCCTGTGGCTGGCGGTCGCCGCCGGCCCCGGCTCCCTCGGCCTGCGTGACGAGGCCGGCGAGGTCGTGCCGCTGCGCAGCGCGGTCGCCGACGAGCAGCCGGGCTACCTCTCGGCGCGCGTCGACCTCGACGAGCTGCTGGCCCCCGCCACCGACACCGCGGCGTACGACGCCGTGCTGGTCACCAGCGGCGGGTCGGCCAAGGCCGTGTGGTCCCACCCGCTGCCCGAGGCAGACGAGGTACGCCCCAGGGTCTCCGCCGACGGCACCCACCTGTGGGACCTGGCCAGGCGAGACGACGGCACCCTCCAGGTGGTGCGAGTGCCCCAGCCGGCCGCCGTGTGGCTCCGGTCGATCGACCTCGACGGCGAGACCGTCACGGTGACCACCGATCCCGTCGACTCGGCGGACCCCGAGCTGCGGCTGGCCGACCTCGAGGGCAACGTGACCCTGACCCGGCCGATGACCGCCGGCGACGACGGGCTGCTCCGCGCGACGCTGTCGCTCGCCGACGTGCCGCCGGGCGACAAGGTGTGGCCGCGGGTCCACGTGGGCGACCTCCCGGTCCGCCGCCGCGACAACGACCTGGTCGAGGCGCAGCAGGCGACGCTGCTCCCCATGCTCTTCGGCGACGACCCGGAGACCCCGGTGCTGCGGTTCCGCTTCTCACCCAACGGGATGCTCGCCGTCCGGATCGCAGCCCGGACTTCGGGCCGGCTCCAGGGGGAGGGCGCCTGATGCGGATCGTCTACCTGATCGACGACGTCGACGCGATGACGGGCGCGGCCCGCTCGGCACTGACCCAGGCGCAGGCACTGGCCGCCGACCACCAGGTGCGGGTGATCAGCGTCCGTCGGACCGCTGACGCCCCGCACTTCGCGGTCGGCCCCGACGTCGCGCTCGACTACCTCCTGGACCTGCGCGACCCCAAGCTGCCCGCCTCCGTGGAGCCCGACCTGATCCGCCGCCGCGACGCCGTCCGTCTCGCCGAGCGCGCCTCCGCGATCGCGCCCGGTCTGACGGCGCTCGACGACATCGTGCTCGAGGGCGCCCTGCCCGTGCTCGACGTCGACGTGGCCGTGACCGTGTCGACCAACCTGCTGCCGGCCGCGGTCGGGCTGCTGCCCGACGTCACGATCGTGGTCCACCAGGAGCACCGGGCCCTCTCCGACCGGGTCGCCGGGCTGGAGCCCCTGCTCGCACACGCGCCGCGCGCCGACGTCGTGGCCGTGCTGACCGAGACCTCGGCGACCTGGCTGCACGACCAGCTCGGCGAGGTGGCGCCGGAGATCGCGGTCGTCCCCAACCCGCTGCCGATCGGCTTCGCGCCCCGCTCGCGGCTCGACCAGCCGCTGATCATGGCCGCCGGCCGGATCGTGCCGGAGAAGCAGTTCTCCAAGCTCGTGCAGGCGTTCGGCGAGATCGCCGACCAGATCCCCGAGTGGCGGCTGCGCGTGTGGGGCGAGGGGTCCCAGCGCGGCGAGGTCCAGCGCCAGGTGCGCAAGTGGCGGCTCTTCGACCGGGTCGAGCTGCCCGGTCCGACGACCGCAATGCCCCGCGAGTGGGCCAAGGCGAGCATCTGCGCGATCACGTCGCGCACCGAGGGCTTCCCGCTGGTCGCGCAGGAGGCGATGGCCGCCGGCGTGCCGGTGGTCAGCTTCGACTGTGCGTCCGGGCCCCGCGAGCTGATCGAGCACGAGCGCAACGGCCTCCTGGTCGGACCCGAGTCCATCTCCGGCATGGCCGCGGCGCTGCTGCGCCTCGCCACCGACGACGACCTGCGGCTCCGGCTCGGTGAGGGCGCGCTCCGCTCGTCGCGGCAGTACGCCGCCGACTCGGTCGCCGAGCGCTGGCACCGGGTCTTCGCCGACGCGCGGGCCCGTCGCGCCGGCCGCGGCCGGCTGGCGTCCCGCGCCCTCACCCCTCCGGTCCGCCGCAAGCTGGTCGAGGGCGACCACAGCGACCTGACCTCGGTCACCCCCGCACAAGCCCGCCACGACGCGCTGACCGTCGCCGTCGAGGCCGCGCGTGCGAGCACCGACTCCTGGCTCGTGGTGCCCGGCGACCACATCACGCCGACCACGGTGGTGCTGCCGATGGCCGCCCGCCGGCTCTTCCTGGAGCGGCTCGCGGCGGGCGACGCGCCGTCGTACCTCTCCTTGCGCGACCCGCAGATGCACGCCTGGCCCGAGCGCCGCGGCCCGATCCCCGACCTGGCCAAGGCGCTGCACGGCGGCATGACGTCGGTGGTCGCGATCGAGCCGTGGCCGACCCACGACGACGTGCCCCTCGATCGGCCGAGCGTGCTGGGTCAAGGCTGCACGGTCGCCGTGGAGTTCTGGGAGTCCTCGCCCGACGGCGACCTGCTCTCGGCGCGCCGCAACCGCTACGCCGACCGGATCCCCCTGGACGTCGCCGCCGTCGAGCACCAGGTCGAGGGGGTCACGGTCCGGACGCTGCCGCTGATGGCCGCCCCGAGCGTCGCCCAGTGCGCGTTCCCCGTCGACATCGTCTACACCTGGGTCGACGGCGACGACCCCGTCTGGGACGCGGCGCGCCAGCAGCGGCTGGCCGAGGTGGAGGGCACGGCCCGGACCCGGGAGTCGAGCGGCCAGGCGCGGTTCGTGGCCCGCGACGAGCTGCGCTACTCCCTGCGCAGCGTCCACCTCTTCGCCCCGTGGGTGCGCCGGATCCACCTGGTGACGGCCGGGCAGGTGCCCGACTGGCTGGACACGTCGCACCCGATGGTCAACCTGGTCGACCACCGCGACATCCTCCCGGCCGACGGGCTGCCGACGTTCAACTCCCACGCCATCGAGACCTCGCTGCACCGGATCGACGGCCTCGCCGAGCACTTCGTCTACCTCAACGACGACTTCTTCCTCGGCCGGCCGCTCCACCCCGAGGCGTTCTTCAGCCCCGCCGGGCAGTTCGCGACGTTCTTCTCCCACACGACGATCGGGCTCAGCGACCTGCCCGACTCCCCGCCGTTCCTCAAGGCCGCCTGGAACAACCGCAACCTGCTCTTCGAGGCGTTCGGTGCGGTGACGACCAACAACCTCGCCCACGCGCCCTATCCCCACCGGGTCTCGGTGCTCGAGGAGATCGCGGCCCGCTTCCCCGCCGAGGTGGAGGCCACGGCCCGCTCTCCGTTCCGCTCCGACACCGATGTG
>JBAZRQ010000341.1:0-3759 GCA_041662925.1 Nocardioides sp.
CTACCTCGAGCCGGTCGGCGACGGCCGCTGGAGCCCGGTCACGCTCCACCGCGACCCGCTGCTCAGCTTCTACTACTGCTCGGCGTACGCCGTCGGCGCGCGCTCCGACGGCGACGTCACCGGGGTCGGCTGCTGATCGTCAGCCGACGCGGGCGATGGACTGCGCCAGGGCGGTGAGGTGGCCGAGGCGGGCGATCTCGGAGTCGAGGAACTCCGGGCCTCCCCGCCGGCCGATGACGATGATCTCGTTGCCGTCGAGGCGCGCAGCGGCGAAGAGGGTGACCTCGTCGCCCTCCGACTCCAGGCGGGTGGCCTGCTCGATCTCGACCCACTCGAGCTCGGCCGGCGCCGCGCCGGTGCCGTGGAGGATGCCCTTCGCCCGGTGCAGCCGGACGCCCCAGTCGGAGCGGAAGGTCAGCGGCAGCAGGTCGACGAGGTTGTTGACCGCCGCACCGGGGTTGGCGGTGATCTCCTCGACCGCCTCCAGGTCCAGGAACAGGTTGCCGCCGGCGGCATAACGGCTGATCCACAGCACCTCGACGCCGTCGAGGTTGTTGCAGGCCGACACGATGGAGTCGGGCATCACCGACGGCAGCATCTCGAGCAGCACGTCGTCGACGGCCGTGCCGTCGTGGTGCTTCTCGACGATCTCGATCGCCTCGATGTCGCCCCCGGCCTCACCGACCGCGGTCGCGAGTCGACCCAGCGACCCGGGGACGTCCGGCAGCTTCACGCGCAGCAGATATGGCACTCCTCGACCCTAGCCGCCCGGTGTTGCGTCGCGGTTTCGCAACCGCTGGCGGAGACCGGTGGCGCGCTGGGCCTGCGTCTCCACGGCCGCGCGTACGGCCGCCTCGGAGCCGACCACGCGCACGTGCCGCTGAGCGCGGGTGACCGCGGTGTAGAACAGCTCGCGGGTGAGCAGCCGTGAGCCCGCCTCGGGCAGCAGCACCGTCACCCGGTCGGCCTGGCTGCCCTGGCTCTTGTGGATGGTCATCGCGTGCATGGTCTCGATCGCGTCGAGCCGCCCCGGCGCGAAGCCCTTGAGTCCGCCGGCGCCCGCGATATAGGCGCGCAGCCGGCCCTCCTCGAGCACCGCGACCCCGGTCTCGCCGTTGTAAACCTCCAGCGTGTGGTCGTTGGTGGTCACCAGGATCGGTCGGCCGGCGTACCAGTCGGTGTAGATGCCCTGCCCCAGCGCCTCGCCGAGCCAGCGCTCGATCTGCGCGTTCCAGCGTCGTACGCCGAACGGTCCCTCGCGGTGCGCACACAACAGGCGGTGCCGGTCGAGCGCCGCCACGGCGGCCTGCGCGTCGCCGGCGACCGCCGCGGCGCGGATGTCGAGGGCCGCGGCCACGGCGTCGTCGCGCAGCGCCGTCTCGGCGTCATCGGTCTCGACGAACTCCACGTGGTCGGAGTGGGCCCGCAGCGCGGCCAGCACGCCGTCGGCGTCGCCGGCGCGGAGCGCCTCGGCCAGGGTCTGGATGTCGGCGACCGAGCGGTGGTTGACCAGCAAGGAGGCCACCGGCGAGGCCGGGTCGCCGTCGTAGCCGGCGACCAGGTCGGAGAGCACCGCACCGGCACCGACCGAGGTGAGCTGGCGCGGGTCGCCGAGCAGCACCAGCCGGCTGCGCAGCCGCACGGCGTCGAGCAGCCGGGCCATCATCGTGAGCTCGACCATGGAGGACTCGTCGACCACGACCACGTCGTACTTGAGCCGGTTGGTGCGGTGGTGGCGGAAGCGGGTGTGGTTGTCGGCGCGCCAGCCGAGCAGCCGGTGCAGGGTCATCGCGTCGGTGCGGGCGACCCACTCGCGGTCGCCCGCGTCGAGACCGGCGACCGCCTCGGCGACGGCGTCCTGGAGCCGGGCGGCGGCCTTGCCGGTCGGGGCGGCCAGGGCGATCGAGATCCGCTCACCGTTGGCCCGCGCCTGGTCGGCGAGCAGGGCGAGGATCCGGGCCACGGTCGAGGTCTTGCCGGTGCCGGGGCCGCCGGTGAGCACCGTCGTCCACTGCCGGACGGCGCGCACCGCCGCGTCGCGCTGCTCGTCGCTGAACCGCGGGTCGCGCAGCCGCTCGAGCGCCGCCGCCAGCGCGGGCTCGTCGACCGCGGGCGAGTCCTGACGGGCGCGGGCGACCAGGTCGTCGTAGACCTGGCTCTCGAGGCGGTGGTAGCGGTCGAGGTAGAGCAGGTCGTGCTCGATCCGGAGGACCCCGGCGGTCGTCAACGGGCTGGCCGCCACCGCCCGCGCCCAGGCCGCCGGGTCGGGCCACGGGAGGTCGGGGTCGATGGCGGGCACGGTCGCGAGGTCGAGGCACACCGAGCCCCGGCGTACGGCGCGCACGGTCAGCGCGACCGCGAGCAGCACGCTCTCGTCGCTCTCGTCGCCGAGCGAGCCGAGGCGGGAGGCGACGTGGACGTCGGACGCCTCGACCACGCCGGCCTGGTTGAACGCCCCGAGGAGCCCGGAGGCCCCCGTCACCAGGCGCCGGTCGCGCTCACTCGTCGGCTCGAACAGCTCGGTCATGGGCGCACTCCGTCCAGGAGGTCGGAGAGCTCCTCGACCAGGGCGACCGGCGGCCGCCAGGCGAAGACACCGCACGGCTCGCCGTCGACGAGCGGGGTCTCCGGGCCGCACATGCCCCGCAGGTAGAGGTAGAGCACGCCGCCGAGGTGCTGCTCGGGGTCGTAGCCGGGCTGGCGCCAGCGCAGGAAGCGGTGCAGGACGGCGGCGTAGAGCAGCGCCTGGAGCGGGTAGTCGGAGTGGGCCATGGCGCCGTCGAGCGCCTCGGGCCGGTAGGCGTGGGCGGTCAGCGGCTCGTCGCGCGGGCCGAGCCAGTTGGTCTTGTAGTCGACGATCAGGAACCGCGGGCCGGGCAGCCTCAGCACCACGTCGACCGAGCCGGTGAGGTAGCCGAGGAGCGCCTGGTCGCCGAGCGCGGGGCTCTCCAGAGCCTCGGCATAGCCGCGCACGGGGTCACCCGGCGGCAGGTGGCGGCGCAGCAGCGGGGCCAGGTCGCCCAGCCGGACGCCCCCCGCCAGGGGCAGCTCGAAGTCGAGCTCGCGCAGCCGGTCGCGCAGCGGGATCTGCCGCAGCGTCGCGCCCCCGGCGAACGAGCCCAGCGACGAGTCGCACACCGCGACCAGCGCGTCGGCGAGCTCCTCGCGATCGACCTCGACCGGCCACCAGACCAGCTGCTCGTCGAGGTGGCCGAGGATCTCGGCTCGCAGGTCAGCGGCATCGGGGTCGGTGTGCTCCAGCACGGCGTGCACGAGCGATCCGAAGGTGGCACCGACCGGGAGGTCGGCCATCGGCGAGGGCACCGACGCCTCGTCGGGCACGACGGCCACCACCGGGTCGACGGCGATCGCCTCGTCGTCCTTGGCCTCCACCTCGGGCTCGCTCGCGACGCCACCGGCGGGGATCGCCACGACGTCGACCGCCGACAGCGAGGAGTAGGACGTCCGCCGCCAGGTGGTGTCGACCCCGCGCGTGAACTCGCGGACCGCCAGCGGCGGTGTCTCCCCGCGCGGCGGCTCGGCACCCGGCTCGACCAGGACGGCGGGCTCGGGCGTCGGACCGCCGGCGGCCTGCCAGCGGGCGAAGAACTCCGCCGCCTCGTCGTCGGTGCGGTTGGCGAACTCGTCGGGCACCGTCGCGAGACCGGGGCGCCGGCCCTGGATCATCCGCTGCAGCGGCGAGGCCGGGGTGTTGCGGGTCGGGGCCCACCAGCACACGACCTGCGACTGCGCGCGGGG
>JBAZRQ010000342.1:0-3758 GCA_041662925.1 Nocardioides sp.
GCGCTCACCGGGCGAGAACCGCTCGCCGTCGGGGCCGTCGGAGTTCTCGTCGCCCTCGACGTAGATCGCGTCGGCGGGGCAGGCCCAGGCGCACAGCTCGCAGCCGATGCACTTCTCGAGTCCGTCGGGCCAGCGGTTGAGCTGGTGCCGGCCGTGGAAGCGCGGCGCCGTCGGCAGCTTCTCGAAGGGGTACTGCTCGGTCACCACCTTGCGGAACATCGTGCGGAAGGTGACTCCGAAACCCGCGACGGGGTCCCAGAACTGCTCCTTCATGCCACGTGACTCAGCCATCAGCGTGTGCCTCCTTGCCGGCGCCGGCGGGGGCGGGGCTCGAGATCGGGGTGTCGAAGGTCAGTGGTGCCGCGGCGCCTCGCACCGGGCCGCCCGACGGCAGCGGGGGGACCGGGAAGCCGCCCGGCGTCGGCTCGGCGACGGCAGGCGCGGCGTCCTTCTCGGCCGGCTCCTCACCGAAGAGGAACAGCAGCAGGAACCCGGCCGCGAGGACACCGATGCCGATCAACAGGTAGCGCCGGTCGATGCCGTCGTTGAGCGAGATCGTGCGGATCGTGGCGACGGCGATGATCCAGACCAGCGCGATCGGGATCAGCCGCTTCCAGCCGAAGGCCATGAACTGGTCGTAGCGCAGGCGGGGCAGCGAGCCGCGCAGCCAGATGAAGAAGAAGACGAACGCCAGCACCTTGCCGAAGAACCAGATGACCGGCACGTAGCCCTCGTTGGCACCCGCCCAGATCTCGTCGATCCAGAACGGGGCGTGCCAGCCGCCCAGGAACAGGGTGGTGGCGAGCGCGGAGACGGTGGCCATGTTGATGTACTCGGCGAGGAAGAACAGGGCGAACTTCAGCGAGGAGTACTCGGTGTGGAACCCGCCCACCAGCTCGCCCTCGGCCTCGGGCAGGTCGAACGGCGCGCGGTTGGTCTCGCCCACCATCGCGATCATGTAGATCACGAAGGACGGCACCAGGATCAGGCCGAACCACAGGTCGTCCTGGGCGGCCACGATCTCGGAGGTCGACATCGAGCCGGCGTAGAGGAACACCGCGACCAGGGCCAGGCCCATCGCGACCTCGTAGGAGATCATCTGGGCGCTCGAGCGCAGGCCGCCGAGCAGCGAGTAGGTCGAGCCGCTCGACCAGCCGCCGAGCACGATGCCGTAGATGCCGACCGAGGCGATGGCCATGACGAAGAGCACTGCCACGGGCATGTCGGTGAGCTGCAGCGGCGTCGTCCGGTCGGTCCACGGGAGACCGACCTCGGGCCCGAACGGGATCACGCTGAACGTCACGAACGCCGGGATCACCGCGAGCACCGGGGCGATCAGGAAGACCACCTTGTCGGCGGCCTTGGGGATCAGGTCCTCCTTGAGCGCGAGCTTCACACCGTCGGCCAACGACTGCAGCAGTCCGAAGGGGCCGTTGACGTTGGGGCCGATGCGGTGCTGCATGCGGGCCACGACGCGGCGCTCCCACCAGATGTTGAACAACGTGAGCAGCACCAGGACCAGGAAGATCACCACTGCCTTGATGATCACCAACCACCACGGGTCCTTGCCGAACGCGCTCAGGTCGTCGGCGGCGAGCACAGAGCTCAACCGGACCAGCTCGGACGAGATCACGAGGTGCCTCCCTTGACGGTGACCCGGGTCCCGGGTGAGGCGACGTCGGCGAGGACGCCGCGGCCGAACGAGTTGGCGGGGAGCCAGACGACGCCGTCGACGAGGTCGTCGAGCACCACGGCAGGCAGCGTCACCGACCCGCGGTCACCGGCGACGGTGACCGTCGGTCCGACCGCGTCGAAGACCGTCCGGGAGACGCCGGCAGCGGTGGGCCGGGCGGTCGCGGCGAGGAACTTGTCGCCGTGCTGCATGGTGCCGCCGTCGAGGAGCTGCTTCCACGTCGAGAGGGCGAGTCCGTCACCCGTCGGGGTGCCGGACGGTGCCGCCGCGACGGTGGGCGCGGCGGTGCGCTGGCCGTCCCACGGGCCCATCTCGGCCATCTCGGCGCGGGCCTCCGCGACCGTGCGGAAGCCGAGCGGGGCGCCGGCGCCGATCGCGTGGAGCTCTTCGGAGATGCCGGCGAGGACGCGCAGGTCGGGCAGCGAGGCGGGGTTGGCCAGGATCGCTTCGAACGCGCGCGGGCGACCCTCCCAGGTGACGAAGGTGCCGGCCTTGTCGGTCACGGGCGCCACGGGGAAGACCACGTCGGCCACCCGGGTCACGTCGGTCTCGCGCAGCTCGAGCGCCACCACGAAGGCCGCCGCCTCGATCGCGGCGCGGGTCGCGGCCGGGTCGGCGGTGTCGTCGGGGTCGACGCCGGCGACGACGAGACCACCGACCTGGCCGGCGAGGAGCGCGGCCACGATGCCGTCGGCGTCGCGGCCCACGGTCTCGGGCAGGGCGTCGACGCCCCAGGACGTGGCGGCGTCGACGCGAGCCGACGCGTCGGCGACCGGTCGGCCGCCGGGCAGCAGGTTGGGCAGGCAGCCGGCCTCGATCGCACCCCGGTCACCGGCACGGCGTGGGACCCACGCGAGCCGGGCGCCGGACTTGGTGGCCAGTGCGGCGGCGGCCGAGAGGGCGCCGGGCACGGTGGCCAGGCGCTCGCCGACGAGGATGACGCTGCCGGCGTCCAGGCCGTGGTCGGCGTGGCCCAGCAGGCTGTCGAGCGCCGCGGGCTCGTCACCCGGGACGGTCGGGAGCAGCGTGCCCTTCATCTTGTGCAGGCCGCGGGTGGTGAACGGCGCGATCGCGAGCACGCGGGTGCCGGAGCGCGAGGCCTTGCGCAGACGCAGGAAGACCACGCCCGCCTCGTCCTCGGGCTCGAAGCCCACCAGGACGACGGTCGTGGCGCGCTCCAGGTCGGTGTAGGTGACGGCCCCGCCCTCGGGGCCGGTCAGCACGACCGCGGAGGCCAGGAAGTCGGCCTCCTCGGCGGAGTGGGGCCGGGCCCGGAAGTCGATGTCGTTGGTGCCGAGACCCACGCGAGCGAGCTTGCTGTAGGCGTAGGCGTCCTCGGCGGTGTGCCGTCCGCCCATGAGTACGGCGGAGGCGCCGGCCGCGTGCAGGCCACGGGCCGCGACGGCGAACGCCTCGGGCCAGGAGGCCGGGCGCAGGGCGCCGTCCTCGTCCCGGACCTGCGGGTAGGTCAGCCGGTCGGGCTGCTGGGCGTAGTTGAACGCGAAGCGGTCCTTGTCGGTGATCCACTCCTCGTTGACCTCGGGGTCGTTGCCCGCGAGGCGGCGTACGACCTTGCCCCGGCGGTGGTCGACCCGGATCGACGAGCCACAGGCGTCGTGCTCGGCGACGGACGGCGACGAGACGAGGTCGAAGGGGCGCGAGCGGAAACGGTAGTCCTCGGAGGTGAGTGCGCCGACCGGGCAGATCTGGATCGTGTTGCCGGCGAAGTAGGACAGGAACGGGGCGTTCTCGGCGATGCCGACCTGCTGCTGCGCGCCGCGCTCGACCATCTCGATGAACGGGTCGCCCGCGATCTCGGACGCGAACCGCGTGCAGCGCTGGCACACGATGCAGCGCTCGCGGTCGAGGAGGACCTGGGGCGAGAGGTTGATCGGCTTGGGGAAGGTGCGCTTGACCCCGGCGGTCGTGGCGTCGGCGGAGAAACGGGACTCACCGCGGCCGTTGGACATGGCCTGGTTCTGCAGGGGGCACTCGCCGCCCTTGTCGCAGACGGGGCAGTCCAGCGGGTGGTTGATCAGCAGGAACTCCATGATCCCCTGCTGCG
>JBAZRQ010000343.1:0-3749 GCA_041662925.1 Nocardioides sp.
AACCTCGCGGCTCCGCCCAGCGGCCGGATCCTGTCCGGAGGCGTCGACTCCGCTGCGCTCTACCCGCCGAAGAAGTTCTTCGGCGCCGCGCGCAACATCGAGAACGGCGGCTCGCTCACGATCCTCGCGACCGCGCTGATCGAGAGCGGCTCGAAGATGGACGAGGTGATCTTCGAGGAGTTCAAGGGCACCGGCAACATGGAGATCCGGCTGCGCCGTGACTTCGCCGACAAGCGCATCTTCCCCGCGATCGACGCCGTCCAGTCCGGCACCCGCCGCGAGGAGCTCTTGATGAGCAAGGAGGAGCTGGCGATCATCTGGAAGCTGCGCCGGGTCCTCTCCGGGCTCGACAGCCAGCAGGCCCTCGAGCTGCTGCTCGAGCGCCTCAAGAAGTCGCAGAGCAACCTGGAGTTCCTCATGCAGGTGCAGAAGACGACGCCGACTCCTGGCGGACAGGACGACTGACGCCCCGCTGGGGCTAGTCTGAGCACGCAGTAACCAACGAGGGGGAGAGGTATACCGTGGCACGCATCGTGGTCGCCGACGACGACGTGGACATCCGCGAGCTCGTCGAGTTCAAGCTGTCAACGCTCGGCCACGAGATCGTGGCCGTCGGAGACGGTGCCGCCGCCATCGCGGCCTGCCAGGCGCAGCGGCCGGACCTCGCCGTCCTCGACGTGATGATGCCCGGCACGTCCGGGCTCGACGCGATCCGGGCGATCCGGGCCGATCCCAACCTCGTCGACCTGCCCGTGATCCTGCTGACGGCCCGCGCCCAGGAGTCCGACGTCGAGACCGGGTTCGACTCCGGGGCCGACGACTACATCACCAAGCCCTTCAGTCCGCGCGAGCTCGCCTCTCGGGTCGAGGCGCTCCTCTCCCGTTCCTCGGGCAGGTCCTAGGTCCCACCGTTGTGGCCCGGTAACCCCGGACTCACGGTAATGTGTGCGCGACGGTTGGGGGATCGTCGAGCACCGGGAAGGGGGGAGAGTGGACAGGCCTGTGTCCAAGAACCCCGGAACCAACCGGGGACTGCCGAAGACCGACCCCGGCCGACCCGTCGCTCGCATCGTCACCCCCGTCCTGTTCCGCTTCGGTGCGCTGATCGTCGTGATGGCACTGGTCGCCATCGTCGGCATGGTCCTCTCCCTGCGCGCCGTCTCCCACCTCACTGACGAGGTCGAGCCCGCCGCCGACGCCAACGCCGCGGTCCTCCAGGACCTGACGGCGATGAACGCGGCCGTGAGCTCCTGGGCCCTGAGCGGGCGGAGCTCGGCGGTCGACGACTACGTCCAGGCGCTGCGCCGGCTCCCCGCGGACCAGCAGAAGGTCCGCCAGTTCGCCGGGGACGACGCCGAGCTGGACCTGCTCGTGGCTCGCCTCGAGGAGCGCACCCAGGCCTGGCTGGACGCCTACTCCGAACCGAGGATCGTGGCCAAGGGCGGTCCGGGCAGCTACAACCCGCAGCGCTTCCGCCAGGGCCAGGACCTGTTCGCCAAGGTCGAGGCCGCCCACCAGGAGACGCAGGACGCCTTCGACACCCGGGTCCGCGACGCGAGCGACGAGGCGACTCTCTTCTTCCGCGGCACGATCGCCGCCGTCGCCGTGCTGGCGCTCCTGGCGTGGTACCTCATCGGCCGCTCCCGCGCCCGCCTGCTGACCGAGATCTCGGAGCCGTTGCGCGCGCTCGAGACCGCTGTGCAGAGGATGGCCAGGACCGATCTCGACGCCCGGGCCGAGGCCCGTGGTCCCAAGGAGGTCCGCTCGGTCGCGATCGCGCTCAACAACTACGCTGACGCCCAGGGGCGTGCCCGTGCGGTCGAGGGGCGCATCCAGAACGAGCTGCGGGTCCTGGACACCGCCAAGGACGACTTCGTCAGCAACGTCTCCCACGAGCTGCGCACACCCCTCACGACGATCAGCGGCTACCTCGAGATGGGGGCCGAGGAGTTCGGGGGGCAGCTCCACCCACGCCACGAGAGGATGCTCGAGGCGACCCGCCGCAACGTGACCCGGCTCAAGGCGCTCATCGACGACCTGCTCGCGCTGTCCAAGGCGGAGAGCCGGGCCACCGATCTCGAGGCGGCCGACGTCACCACGCTGGTGCGCGACGCCGTGACCGACGTACGGATCACCGGCGCACGGCGCGGGATCCGGGTCGAGGTGAGCGCGCCGGCCGAGCCGATGATGGTGCTCTCCGACCGCGCGATGCTGCAACGCGCCCTGATCAACGTGCTCTCCAACGCGGTCAAGTTCAGCCACGACAACGGTCAGGTCGACGTGACCGTGAAGAAGCTCGAGCCGCACCAGGTCGAGATCGCGGTCCAGGACCACGGCATCGGCATCCCGCGGATCGAGCTCGACCGGCTCGGGACCCGCTTCTTCCGTGCCTCCAACGCGGTCACCAACGAGATCGCGGGCACCGGCCTGGGGCTGCGCATCGTGCAGACGATCATCGACAAGCACGCCGGCGACGTGATGATCGAGTCGACCGAGGGCAAGGGCACGACGGTCTTCATCCGGCTGCGGCTCCACGGCTACGGCGGCCTGCGCGTCGCCGAGGACCCGACGGAGGACTAGAGCCGGGAATCTGGCCAGGGAGTTAGGCCGGGGAATTAGGTACCGCCCGCCGGCGTTCTCTATCATCGTTCGTTGGTTCCGGTTCACGCCTTCCGCACTCAGCAGAGACGACCCGGCGGCCCTCCCAGCAATGGGAACAGAGAGGACACCATGAAGAAGGACATTCACCCGGACTACGTCGACACCCAGGTCACGTGCACCTGCGGCGCGAAGTTCGTCACTCGCAGCACCGCGACGAGCGGCTCGATCCACGCCGACGTGTGCTCGCAGTGCCACCCGTTCTACACCGGCAAGCAGAAGATCCTCGACACCGGCGGCCGCGTCGCCCGCTTCGAGGCCCGCTACGCCAAGAAGACCGAGAAGAAGGCCGAAGACAAGGCCGAAGCTGGGGCCGACAGCAAGTAGCTGCTCTCACAGCGCCGACCCCTCTGCCTCCATGCAGACGGGTCGGCGCTCGTGATTTGTCCGCAGGTCCGCGCAACCGAGGAGTCCGCATGTTCGAGGCCGTCGAGAGCTACGTCGCCGAGCACACCGAGCTCGAGTCGCGTCTCGGTGCGCCCGAGACGCACGCGGACCCGCGCCTGGCCAAGAAGCTCAACCAGCGCTACGCCCAGCTCAGCGCGATCATCGCGGCCTACCGGGCCTGGCAGCAGGCAGGCGACGACCTCGGTGCGGCTCGTGAGCTCGCAGCCGAGGACCCCTCCTTCGCCGAGGAGGCCGAGAGCCTGGTGGGTCGCCAGACCGAGACCGCCGAGCGGCTGCGCTACCTGCTGATCCCGCGCGACCCGGCCGACGACAAGGACACCCTGCTCGAGGTGAAGTCGGGGGAGGGCGGCGAGGAGTCGGCGCTGTTCGCGGCCGACCTGCTGCGCATGTACACCCGTTACGCCGAGGCGCGCGGCTGGCGCACCGAGATCCTCGACGCGACCGAGTCCGACCTGGGCGGCTACAAGTCGGTCACCCTGGCCGTGAAGGCCAAGGGCACGCCGGCACCGGGCGAGGGCCCGTTCGCCCAGCTCAAGTTCGAGGGTGGGGTGCACAGGGTGCAGCGGGTGCCGGTCACGGAGTCCCAGGGCCGCGTCCACACCAGCGCCGCCGGGGTGCTGGTACTGCCCGAGGCCGAGACGGTCGACGTGACCATCGACGACAACGACCTGCGGATCGACGTC
>JBAZRQ010000344.1:0-3737 GCA_041662925.1 Nocardioides sp.
TCCCCACCGATGTCGAGGATGTCGGCGCCGTCGAGCAGCAGCTGCCGGCCGTGGGCGACAGCGCTCTCGGTGTCGGCGTAGCGGCCGCCGTCCGAGAACGAGTCGGGGGTGACGTTGACGACCCCCATCAGCCGGGTGGACACGGCGACCTAGGGCGCCGGGGTCTCGGCGTAGCGCTGCCTCAGGACCGAGCGCCGGTTGGTGCCCTCCACGTTGCGGCCCTTCTCGATGAAGACCAGGTTGTGGTAGCAGTGCACGGCGACGACGTTGAGGTCGGTGTAGGTCGGCTCGTAGGACTCGTCGACGTACTCCTCGTAGTTGAGGCCGTCGATGAGGTCCTTGACCAGGGCCATCGTCGTGGTCGGGTCGTGGCGGTCCTCGCTGCCGCCCCACTCGGGCCAGTAGGACGTCTGGATGTCCTCGATGGCGTAGACGCCGCCGTCCTCGAGGAGCGGGAAGAGCACCTGGAACGTCTTGCGGATGTGCTCGGGCCGGTGGCTGCCGTCGTCGACGATGACCTTGACCGGGCCCTTCTCGTCGACGATGCGGCGCAGCAGCGCCTCGTCGTCCTGGCTGCCCTGGTAGGTGTCGATGCGCGGGGCCCGGACGAACGCCTTGTCCTCGATGTCGAGGCCGACGATCTGGGCGTTGGGGAAGAAGTACTTCCACATCCGCAGCGAGGCCCCGCCCTTGCCATCGCGGATGTAGCCGCCGATGCCGATCTCGAGCAGCGTGAAGCGCTCCTTGCGGAGGTGGCCGAAGTGGCGCTCGTAGTGCGGGGTGTAGAAGTGGGTCCCGGTCTTGTCGGTCCCGAAGCGGTCGGCCAGCTGGGTGAGCGACATCGCCTTGAGCTCGCGGCGCCGGCGCTGCGCCTCGGTGAGCTGCGGGGTGGCCGGCCGCGCAGGGGTGGCCGGTGCCGGCGCGGACCCGAGCGTCTTGAGACGGTCCCAGACCTTGGGGCTCACGATGGGCTTCACGGCGCGGACTGCCACCTTCTTGGCCCTGCCGGGGTTGGACACAGGTGCTGCTCCTCTGGGTGCGGGTCGCGCCACGCTACCAACGGGTGCCACCGGCGACGGCGGCGATATCGGTCAGTGGTTGCGGTTGATGAGCGCCATCGCCTCGGAGCGGGTGGCGGCGTTGTGCATGATGCCGCGCACCGCCGAGGTGATCGTGCGCGCCCCCGCCTTCTTGACGCCGCGCATGGTCATGCACAGGTGCTCGGCCTCGATCACCACGATCACTCCCCGGGCGTCCAGGATGTCCATCAGGGCGTCGGCCACCTGGGTCGTGAGGCGCTCCTGCACCTGCGGCCGCTTGGCGTAGACGTCGACCAGCCGGGCCAGCTTGGACAGCCCGGTGATCTTGCCGGACTCGGCCGGGATGTAGCCCACGTGGGCGACCCCGGTGAACGGCACCAGGTGGTGCTCGCACATCGACCAGAGCTCGATGTCGCGGATCAGCACCATCTCGTCGTGGCCGATGTCGAAGGTGGTGGTGAGCACGTCCTCGGGCGCCTGACGCAGGCCCTGGGTGAGCTCGGCGTAGGCCCTGGCCACCCGGGCCGGGGTCTCCTTCAGGCCCTCGCGGTCGGGGTCCTCGCCGAGCGCGATCAGCAGCTCGCGTACGGCGGCCGCGGCGCGGTCGTGGTCGAAGTCGGGTACGTCGCGCGGTGCGCGCTCAGGGACGCTGATCGGGTCGGGCACGGGACGGCCTAGCTCGGGAGGCCGGGGCCGGGCTCGGGCGAACCACCCAGGGGCGGGGTTCCGTGGACGTCGCCGCCGGAGCCGGGCGGGGTGATGACCGCGCCCGCGCCCTCCAAGCCCTGCGCCTGCCCGTTGGTCGCCGCGCGGTCGCGGATCTCCTGCGGGATCTCGATCGGCGGGATGTCGGAGGGGTTGCGGTCCGGGGAGCCGGTCCACGCCGGGCGCTCGGAGCGCCGGCGCAGCGGCACGAAGACCTCGGCCACCTCGGCCTTGTCGAGGGTCTCCCGGTCGAGCAGGGCGAGCACCAGCGCGTCGAGGACGTCGCGGTTCTCCTCGAGGATGTCGAACGCCTCCTGGTGGGCGGCCGCGAGGAACTTCTTCGTCTCGTCGTCGATGATCGCGGCGACGTCCTCGGAGTAGTTGCGCTGGTGGCCCATGTCGCGGCCCAGGAAAGGCTCGGAGTTGGCGTCGCCGAGCTTGATCGCACCGAGGCGCTCGGTCATGCCGTACTGGGTCACCATCGCCCGGGCCAGCGCCGTGGCCTTCTCGATGTCGTTGCCGGCGCCCGTGGTCGGGTCGTGGAAGACCATCTCCTCGGCGGCGCGGCCGCCGAGCATGTAGGCCAGCTGGTCGAGCATCTCCGAGCGGGTCTGGGAGTACTTGTCCTCGTCGGGCAGCACCATCGTGTAGCCGAGGGCGCGCCCGCGCGGCAGGATCGTGATCTTGTGCACCGGGTCGGTGCCGGGAAGCGCCGCGGCGACGAGGGCGTGGCCGCCCTCGTGGTAGGCCGTGATCAGCTTCTCCTTCTCGCTCATCAGCCGCGAGCTGCGCTGCGGACCGGCGATGACGCGGTCGATCGCCTCGTCGAGGGCGTAGTTGGTGATCATCTTCTGGTTGTTGCGCGCCGTGAGCAGGGCTGCCTCGTTGAGCACGTTGGCGAGGTCGGCACCGGTGAAGCCGGGGGTCCGGCGCGCGTAGGACATCAGGTCGATGTCGGGCGACATCGGCTTGCCGCGCGAGTGCACCTCGAGGATCTTCTTGCGGCCGGCGAGGTCGGGTGCGTCGACACCGATCTGGCGGTCGAACCGGCCCGGGCGCAGCAGCGCGGGGTCGAGCACGTCGGGGCGGTTGGTGGCGGCGATCAGGATCACGCCGCCGCGTACGTCGAAGCCGTCCATCTCGACCAGCAGCTGGTTGAGGGTCTGCTCGCGCTCGTCGTGGCCGCCGCCCATGCCGGCGCCGCGGTGGCGACCGACGGCGTCGATCTCGTCGATGAAGACGATCGCCGGGGCGTTCTCCTTGGCCTGCTCGAACAGGTCGCGGACCCGCGAGGCGCCCACGCCGACGAACATCTCGACGAAGTCGGAACCGGAGATGGAGTAGAAGGGGACGCCGGCCTCACCCGCGACCGCGCGGGCGAGCAGGGTCTTGCCGGTGCCCGGAGGACCGTAGAGCAGCACGCCCTTGGGGATCTTGGCGCCGACCGCCTGGAACTTGGCCGGCTCCTGGAGGAACTCCTTGATCTCGCCGAGCTCCTCGATCGCCTCGTTGCAGCCGGCGACGTCGGCGAACGTCGTCTTGGGCATGTCCTTGGTGATCAGCTTGGCCTTGGACTTGGCGAACTGCATGACACCGCGGCCGCCACCGCCCTGGACCTGGTTCATCAGGAACAGGAACAGCAAGATGATCAGCGCGAACGGCAACAGGGTGGCCAGGATCGTGCCGAGCAGGCTGGGCTGGGGGTTCTCGGAGTTGGACTGCTCGATCGTGCCCTTGGCGACCTGCTTGTCGACCAGGTCGATGATGCCGCCCTGCTGACCCTTGACCCAGTAGGCCGTGACCTTGTCACCGCTGTCGCGCACGCCCGAGTCGAGCGTCGCCTGGATCGCCTGGTCGCCGTCGATGAAGGTGATCTCCTGCACCTCACCCTTGGCGATGTAGGACTGCATGCGCGAGGTCTCGACCTCGTCGTAGCCGCCTCCGGGGGCGAGGTACTGGAGGGCGAGCAGCACTGCCACCACGGCGACCGCG
>JBAZRQ010000345.1:0-3729 GCA_041662925.1 Nocardioides sp.
CCGTACTTCTTGTCGTCCCGCACCGCGTCGCGCAGCTTCTTCAGCCGCGCGTCGGTGGTCTCGTGGTCGAGCTGCCCAGCCCACTGGAACGGCGTGTGCGCCTTGGGGACGAAGCCGCCGATCGAGACCGTGCACCGGATGTCGTTGCGGCCGGAGACCTCGCGGCCCTTGGCGATGACCTTCTTGGCCAGGTCGGCGATCTCGAGCACGTCCTCGTCGGTCTCGGTCGGGAGACCGCACATGAAGTAGAGCTTCACCTGTCGCCAGCCATGGGAGTAGGCCGCCGCGACGGTGCGGATGAGGTCCTCCTCGGTGACCATCTTGTTGATCACCTTGCGCAGCCGCTCGCTGCCGCCCTCGGGCGCGAAGGTCAGCCCCGAGCGGCGGCCGTTGCGGGAGAACTCGTTGGCCAGGTTGATGTTGAACGCGTCGACGCGGGTGCTCGGCAGCGACAGCGACACGTTGGTGCCCTCGTAGCGGTCGGCCAGCTGCTTGGCGACCTCGCCGATCTCGGTGTGGTCGGCGCTGGACAGCGAGAGCAGGCCGACCTCCTCGAACCCCGACTTGCGGATGCCGTTCTCGACCATCGCGCCGATGGTCTCGATCGAGCGTTCGCGCACCGGTCGGGTGATCATGCCGGCCTGGCAGAAGCGGCAGCCGCGCGTGCAGCCGCGGAAGATCTCGACCGAGAAGCGCTCGTGCACGGTCTCGGCGAGGGGCACCAGCGGCTTGGCGGGGTAGGGCCAGGCGTCGAGGTCCATCAGGGTGTGCTTGGAGACCCGGAAGGGGATGCCCGGCCGGTTGGGTACGACGGCCTCGATGGTGCCGTCGGCGCCGTAGGTGACGTCGTAGAACTTGGGGACGTAGATGTTGCCGGTGACCGCGAGCCGGCGCAGCAGCTCGTCCCGACCTCCGGGGTGACCCTCGGACTTCCACTCGCGGACGACCTCGGAGATCGCGAGCACGACCTCCTCGCCGTCGCCGAGCACGGCCGCGTCGATGAACATGGCGATCGGCTCGGGGTTGAACGCCGCGTGGCCGCCGGCCAGCACGATCGGGTCGTCGTCGGTGCGGTCGACCGCGTGCATCGGGATGCCGGCCAGGTCGAGGGCGTTGAGCATGTTGGTGTAGCCCAGCTCGGTCGAGAAGCTCAGGCCGAAGACGTCGAAGTCACGCACCGGGCGGTGGGCGTCGACGGTGAACTGCGGGATCGGCCCCTGCTCGTCACCGGTGCGCATCACCTGCTCCATGTCGGGCCAGACCGAGTAGGTGCGCTCGGCCACGATCCAGTCGCGCTCGTTGAGCACCTCGTAGAGGATCTGGACGCCCTGGTTGGGCAGGCCGACCTCGTAGGCGTCGGGGTACATCAGGGCCCAGTGCACGGTGGGCCCGTCGGGCGCGCAGTGCCAGTCCTTGACGGTGGAGTTGAGCTCGCCGCCGACGTACTGGATCGGCTTCTGCACCGAGGACAGCCGAGGCTCGAGCCTCGGGAACACCGAGGCCGGGGTCTGGCGGTCGAGCTCGAGTCGTTGACCGGTGACGGGCACGGAGGAACCTCAAGGAGTCGGGGGCGGGGACCCTCAAGAGTACGTCGGCACGGCGGTCCGCGGCGAAACCGGCGGCAGCCAGCGTGGGCGTCTCGCGGGCGGTCCGTAGGGTCAGGTCCATGAGCTCGCCGACCGTTCGTGGCCCCTTCCAGTGGACCGTGGCGGTGCCGGTGGCGGCCTTCGGGCTGCTGCTGGCCACGTGGGCGACGCACGAGCACTGGGCGGTGCTGACGGCGATCGGGCTCGCCCTCGTGGCCGCCGTGCTCGCGGCGGTCCACCATGCCGAGGTCGTCGCCCACAAGGTCGGTGAGCCCTACGGGTCGCTGATCCTGGCCGTGGCGGTCACGGTGATCGAGGTCGGGCTGATCGTGATGCTGATGACCAGCGGTGGCGAGGGCACCAGCACCTACGCGCGGGACACGGTCTTCGCCGCCTTGATGATCACCCTCAACGGCATCCTCGGCATCTCGTTGCTGGTCGGGGCGCTCAAGCACCACCTGGTCAGCTTCAACGCCTCCGGCAGCGGCTCGGCGCTCGCGACCGTGATCGCGCTGGCCAGCGTGACCCTGGTGCTCCCGCGGTTCACGACCTCCGGGGACGGGCTGGAGTTCTCCCCCTCGCAGCTGGCGTTCGCGGCCGTCGCGTCGCTGGTGCTCTACGGCGGGTTCGTGTTCACCCAGACCGTGCGGCACCGCGACTTCTTCCTGCCGGTGTCGAGCGACGAGTACGGCGCGGCCACCGGGCTGCTCGACGCGGACGGCGACGACCACGCCGACCCGCCGCCGACCTCCGAGGCGCTGCTCAGCCTGGGCCTGCTGACCCTCTCCCTGCTCGCCGTCGTCGGGCTGGCCAAGCTGCTCTCGCCCACGATCGAGGACGGCGTGGAGAGCCTCGGGTTCCCCTACGGCGTCGTCGGAGTGGTGATCGCCCTCCTCGTGCTCGCCCCCGAGTCGATCGCGGCCGTGCGCCACGCTGCCCGCGACCGCGTGCAGATCAGCCTCAACCTGGCGTTCGGCTCGGCGATGGCCTCGATCGGCCTCACCATCCCCACGATCGCGGTCGCCTCGGTCTGGCTGGACGGGCCGCTCGAGCTCGGCCTGCCGCCGACCCAGATGGTGCTGCTCGCGATCACCGTCGTCGTCTCCGTGCTCACCGTCGTCCAGGGCCGCGCCAAGGCCCAGCAGGGGCTGATCCACCTGGTGCTGCTGGCGGCCTTCCTGTTCCTGTCCGTGAAGCCTTGACGGCTCTGCTCTGGGGATAGTCGGGGTCAGGTGCGGACCAGCACCCGTGGGGTCGGCGTCATCCGGGCCGCGGGAGCCGCGATCGCCCGCAGGCGGATGTTCTGGAGCAGACCCACGGCGAGCATGCCCGCGAACATCGAGCTGCCGCCGTACGACACGAACGGGAGGGGTACGCCGGTGACGGGCATGATGCCGAGGCACATCCCGATGTTCTGGAACGCCTGGAAGCCGAACCAGCAGGCGATGCCCGCCGCGGCCATCCGGCCGAACACGTCGTCGGTGTGCGCGGCGATCGTGAGCGCCCGCCACAGGACGACCCCGAGCAGCGCGATCAGCAGCCCGGCGCCGACCAGTCCGAGCTCCTCGCCGGCGACGGTGAACACGAAGTCGGTGTGCTGCTCGGGCACGAAGCCCGAGCGGGTCTGGGAGCCCTCGAACAGGCCCTGCCCGAAGAGCCCGCCGTTGCCCACCGCGATCCGGGCCTGCTCCACGTTGTAGCCGGCGCCCTGCGGGTCGAGGTCGGGGTTGGTGAACGCCAGGAAGCGGTCGACCTGGTAGTCCTTCAGCAGCCCGCCGGCCACGGCCGCGACCCCCGCCGCGACACCGCCCGCGGCGAGCAGCAGCAGCCACCGGCGCCGGGCACCCGAGGCGGCGAGCACCCCGAACACGGTGGCCGAGAGCACGAGCATGGTGCCGAGGTCGGGCTGGAGCATGATCAGGGTCGCCGGGACTGCGGCCACGGCGAGCATCGCGAGCACGTCGACGCTGCCGACGCGCGAGCGCCAGCGGCCCTCGGAGCGCTCGGCGACGACCAGGGCCATGCCGACCACGACCGCGAGCTTGGCGAACTCCGACGGCTGGATGGACATGCCGCCCACCATCAGCCACGAGCGCGAGCCGTTGACCGTCGTACCCATCGTGAGCACGAGCACCAGGCCGCC
>JBAZRQ010000346.1:0-3728 GCA_041662925.1 Nocardioides sp.
GCGGCATCCCGATGGGGATGAAGGCGCTGCTCGACGCCGGCCTCATGCACGGCGACTGCCTCACCGTCACGGGCAGGACGATGGCCGAGAACCTCGCCGAGATCGCCCCGCCCGCCGTCGACGACGACGTGATCCGCGACCTCGGCCGGCCCATCCACAAGACCGGCGGCATCACCATCCTCAAGGGCTCGCTGGCCCCCGAGGGCGCAGTGGTCAAGAGCGCCGGCTTCGACGACTCCGTCTTCACCGGCACCGCCCGGGTCTTCGACGGCGAGCGCGCCGCGATGGACGCGCTGGCCGCCGGCCAGATCCAGCACCAGGACGTCGTCGTGATCCGTTACGAGGGCCCCAAGGGTGGTCCCGGCATGCGCGAGATGCTGGCGATCACCGGCGCGATCAAGGGCGCCGGCCTCGGCAAGGACGTGCTGCTGCTCACCGACGGCCGCTTCTCCGGGGGTACGACGGGCCTGTGCGTCGGCCACGTCGCCCCCGAGGCCGTCGACGGCGGGCCGATCGCGTTCGTGCGCGACGGCGACAAGATCACCCTCGACGTGCTCAACCGCACGCTCGAGGTCGAAATGAACGATCTCGAGTCCCGCAAGGTCGGCTGGGAGCCGCTGCCGCCGAAGTACACCCGCGGTGTGCTCGGCAAGTACGCCAAGATGGTGCAGTCGGCGGCCCACGGCGCCGTCACCAGCTGAGTGAGCGCTCCTCCCGACCGCAGCGGCCCGGCGCTCTTCCTGGTGCTGCTGGTCATGGTGGCGCTGATCGTCGTGGCCTGGGGGGTCAACCATCCCCAGGCGCCGCGGGCGTCGAGCCCGGCACCCGCGCAGGCGGCGCCGCCCGCGCCGGTCCTACCGTCCGAGCCGCCCTCGGAGCCGCCGGTCGAGCCAACGCCGAGCGCCGCGCCGACCGACGTACTGCCGCCGAACCCTGCGCAGGACGCCACGCTGCCCGGAGGGCGCTACCGCGTCTTCGCCGGCAACCGCTTCCTGGTGGCCTACTACGGCACCGCCGGGACCGGCGCGCTCGGCGTGCTCGGGGAGACCAGCCCCGACCAGATGCAGCGCCGGGTCACCCGCGCCGCCGGGCCGTTCGCGCGGCCCGGGCAGCCGCTGCAGCTCGTCTACGAGCTGATCGTCACCGTCGCCGACCGGGGCCCTGGGCCCGACGGTGACTTCAGCCACGACATCGACCGGGACGCCGTACGCCGCTACGTCGCCGCCGCCGAGCGCCACGACGCCCTGCTCCTGCTGGACATCCAGCCCGGCCGTTCCGACTTCCTCGACGTGGCGAAGCGGTGGGCCTGGGCGCTGCGCCACCCCAACGTCGGGCTGGCGCTCGACCCCGAGTGGCGGATGGGCCGGCGCGAGGTGCCCGGCACGGTCATCGGCTCCGTGGGCGCGGCCGAGGTCAACCGGGTCTCCGCGTGGCTCTCCGATCTCGCGGTCGCCCACGACCTGCCCGAGAAGCTGTTCGTGCTCCACCAGTTCCGCACCGCGATGATCGACAACATCGACCGGATCCGGCAGCGGCCACGTCTGGCCCTGGTCCAGCACGTCGACGGCTTCGGGACCCGGGCACAGAAGCGCGCGACGTACGGCGTGGTCGCCCGGCCGCAGCAGTTCACGATGGGCTTCAAGCTGTTCTACGACGAGGACGTCAACCGGATGGGACCCCGTGAGGTGCACCTGCTCCGGCCGCCGGTGCGGTTCGTCAGCTTCCAGTGATCCGGCGGGGCCGGGGCGGATACGGTCACCCCAACCCCGCCCGACAGGAGTCCCGTGACCCACTCTGCTGACCTCGACGCCCGCGACCCGCTGGCGGCCTACCGCGACCTCTTCGTGGGCGCCGAGCAGCCGCTCGTCTACTTCGACGGCAACTCGCTCGGCCGGCCGCTCCGCGTGACCGGCCCGCGGCTCGCGGAGTTCGTCGAGGGGGAGTGGGGCGGCCGGCTGATCCGCGGGTGGGACGAGCGCTGGTTCGACCTCCCCGAGGTGGTCGGCGACGACCTGGGACGGGTCGTGCTCGGCGCCGGGCCGGGGCAGACGGTCGTGGGCGACTCCACCACGGTGCTGCTCTACAAGGCGATGCGCGCCGCGGTCGCGGCGCGCCCCGGTCGCACCGAGATCGTGCTCGACCGCGACAACTTCCCGACCGACCGCTACGTCGCCGACGGTGTCGCGCGCGAGTGCGGGCTGACGCTGCGCTGGATCGACGTGGACACCGCCGGTGGGGTGGAGGCGGAGCAGCTGGCCGCGGCGGTGGGGCCGCAGACGGCGCTGGTCGTGCTCAGCCACGTGGCCTACCGCTCGGCCCACCTCGCCGACGCCGTCGAGCTGACCCGGATTGCCCACGACGTCGGCGCGCTGGTCCTGTGGGACCTCAGCCACTCCGTGGGCTCGGTCCCGGTCGAGCTCGACGCCTGGGACGTCGACCTGGCCGTCGGCTGCACCTACAAGTACCTCAACGGCGGGCCGGGCGCCCCCGCGTTCGTCTACGTCGCCGAGCGGTTGCTCGACGAGCTGACCCAACCGATCCAGGGCTGGATGGGCGCCACCGACCCGTTCCTGATGGGACCCGACTACCGTCCCGCGCCCGGCGTACGACGGATGCTCAGCGGCACCCCGCCGGTGATCGGGATGCTCGCGATGCAGGACATGCTGGCGCTGCTCGAGCAGGCCGGCATGGACGCCGTACGCGCCAAGTCGGTCGCGCTGACCGAGCACGCCATCGCTCTCGCCGACTCGCGGTTGTCCGGGGTGAGCGTGGCGACGCCGCGAGACGCCGCGCGCCGCGGCGGGCACGTCACGCTCAACCACCCGGCGATGCGCGAGGTGACCGCCGCCCTGTGGGCGCAGGACGTCATCCCCGACTACCGCGACCCGCACGGCCTCCGGCTCGGGCTCTCGCCGCTCTCCACGTCGTTCGCCGAGGTGGAGTCGGGACTGGAGAGCGTCCGCGTCACCCTGGAGCGGCTGACCGCATGACCTGGTCCGTCCTTCTGTGGCAGGGTTGCTGAGGTGGACCAGTTGGTGCTCCGATGAGTGACGACCAGAGCGACCCGAAGCGGACGCTGAGCGGGCACGACCTGGAGGGGTTGCTGCTGGCCGACTGGCGGATGCTCTTCTCGTCCCTGCATGCGCGGTTCGCGACCGGCGACTTCGCGACCGGGCTCGCGCTGGTCAACGAGATCGGTGCGGCCGCCGAGGAGCTCGACCACCACCCCGACATCGACCTGACCTACCCGAGCGTGACCGTACGGCTGACCAGCCACGACGTGGGCGGGGTGACCAGCCGCGACGTCGAGCTCGCCCGCCGGATCAGCCACGCCGCCGAGGGTCTGCGGGCCAAGGCCGACCCGGGCGCGGTGTCGGTGCTCGAGCTGGGGCTCGACACCTGGGACCACGAGGAGATCAAGCCGTTCTGGGCGGCGCTGCTCGGCTACGAGACCTCCGAGACCCAAGCCGACGAGCTCAACGACGCCGCGGGCACCCGCCCGACCATCTGGTTCCAGGAGACCGACCGGCACGAACCTCCTCGCCAGCGCTGGCACCTCGACATCCGGGTCCCGCCCGAGGTCGCCGAGCAGCGGGTCCGGGCGGCGATCGAGGCCGGCGGCACGCTGGTCAGCGACGAGCGGGCGCCGACGTTCTGGGTGCTCGCCGACCCTCAGGGCAACCAGGCCTGCGTGACGACCTGGCTGAGCCGGAGCCACACCGCCTAGC
>JBAZRQ010000347.1:0-302 GCA_041662925.1 Nocardioides sp.
CTTCAGGCGGGCGAGATCGAGCTGCCCGACCTGCCCGGCCTGCCACTGCCCGAGATCAAGCTGCCCGGCCTGTCCCGGCTCGGCCAGTCGCTGACCTCGAGCGGGCCCAGCGACGAACCCTCGACGGCGGCCCTGCTCGGAGGTGAAGGCTGATGACCCGCGGTGGCATCAAGGCCCGGTTGGTGGCGTTCGCCGTGCTCAGCGCGGTCGGCATCGTCTACATCGCCGCCTCCTACCTCGGTCTCGTCGACCGGGTGCTGGGGCGCGGCCTCACCGTCCAGGCGACCCTGCCCACCCCGGGC
>JBAZRQ010000347.1:312-3726 GCA_041662925.1 Nocardioides sp.
GAAGATGACCGCCACCGAGGAGGGGGTGACCGTCCAGCTCAAGCTCAACGACGGCACCGAGCTCCCGGTCGACTCGCCGATGTTCGTGCACAACCTCTCGGCGGTCGGCGAGCAGTACCTCGACTTCGAGCCACCCGACGACGACGGCCCCTACGCCGAGAACGGCACGGTCCTGGAGGGCTCCGTCGAGTCGCTCCCCGTCGACGAGGCCGACCTGCTCATCGAGCTGGACGCTTTTGTCAACTCCGTCGACAAAAAGAACCTGCAGGTCCTGATCCGCGAGCTCGGTGCCATGTTCGAGGGCACGGGCAAGTCGCTGGAGGTGCTGCTCGACAGCGGCGGGCAGTTCGTCGACGAGGCCTCGGCCAACACCGACGCCACCATCCGGCTGCTCGAGACCGGACTCACCGTGCTGCGCACCCAGCGTGACGAGGGGGAGAACATCTTGGCCTTCTCCCGAGACCTCCGGCTGCTCACCGACGCGTTGCGCCAGTCCGACCCCGACCTGCGCGCCACGCTCCAGGGCACCCCTGGTGCCGCCCGGGAGCTCCAGGCCCTCCTCGAGGACCTCGAGCCGACGCTGCCCGTGCTGCTGGGCAACGCGATCAGCGTCAACCAGATCGTGGTGTCGCACCTCGACGGGCTCGAGCAGCTCCTGGTGACGTTCCCCCGCACGATCGCGGGTGGCTTCACCGGGACCGCCCCCGACGGCTACGGCCACGTCAGCCTCCAGTTCGACAACAGCGTCCCGCCCTGCACCAACGGTTACAAGCCGCCCAGCGAGTGGCGCCAGCCCAACGACCTCACCGACTCGGCGATCTTCCCGGCAGAGTGCAAGAGCGGACCGCCCTACGTCATGCGTGGCCCCAAGTACGTCCCGGGCGCACGCAAGACCGCGTCGCCGCCGCGCGCGTACGGTGGCTCCTACGACCCGGTCTCGGGCCTGGTCTACGGTGCGGTCGACCGCAACGGCGGTGCCGTTCGCTTTGTCGACCCGGGCGACCTGTCCATCTTGGGAGACGACGCGTGGAAATGGCTGCTGATGGGACCGGTGTCCGGAAGGTGACCTCGGATCCTCGCGATGCCCGAGTCAACATGGGCCTCGCTCTGACTGGTGTGGCCCTGTACGTCGTCGTGGTGCTGCTCGCCTTCGCGTGCGCGGCCGTCGCGTTGCTGTCGTTCCTGACCTACCGCGAGCACGACGAGCGCCAGGGCACCGAAGTGGTCCAGGAGCGCTACGGCGATGTCATGGACGCCGCGTCGGACGAGGCGCTGGCCCTGGTCAACATCGACTACCGCGACCTCGACACGACCTACGACACGGTTCGGGCGGGCGCCACCGGCCAGTTCCTGAAGGAGTACACCGAGTCGTGGGACGAGCAGGTCGACCTCTTCAAGCAGAACAAGTCGGTCTCGACCGGCGAGATCCGGGCGGCCGCGGTGTCGAGCATCGATGACGACAGTGCGACCGTGATGGTCGTGGTCGAGGGCACCGCCCAGAACACCGCCACCGGCAACAAGCCGCAGCAGCGCCGCTACCGATGGCGTCTCGACGTCGTCGACGTCGACGGCGCCTGGCTCGTCAACAAGCTGGAGTTCGTCGGATGACCACGCCAGGGAGCGGCCCGCGCGAGCCGAGACGACCCAAGCTCGGGGCCCGCACGCCCACCGCGCGCCCGCGCAAGGTGGCCGGTCGCCCGGCCGGCACTGGTCCGGAGCCGGTCGAGCCGGTCGAGACCGACGACGTCCCGGCCGAGGTGCCGGCCGAGCCGGTCGAGCCGGCCGAGGAGCACGAGCACCATCTGCAGGACTGGCCCAACGAGGAGCAGCCCGCGCCGCGGCGCTCCCGGCTCGTGACCGCCATCCTGGTCGCGGTCGTCGTGCTGCTGGTCGGGGTGGCCGCGGCCGAGGGCTGGTACCTCTGGGGCAGCGAGGACCCGGTGGTCTCCACGGAGCGCCCGGTCGTGATCGGCCAGGTGAGTGTCGCGTCCGCCGTTGACGTCGCGGCCAAGTCGGCGGCGAAGGTCACCGCGTGGTCCTACGAGACCTATGACGAGGACGTCGACGCCGACGCGGCGCTGCTCACCGACGAGTTCGCCGAGGAGTTCCGCACCACGAAGGAGGCCTCCCGCGAGAAGGTGATGAGCCAGAAGCTCGCGGTCACCGCCGAGGTGGCCATGCAGGGCGTCGTGCGCGCGTCTCCCGAGCAGGTCGTCGCGCTGGTCTACCTCGACCAGAGCGCCACCAAGGACGGGACGCAGCTCGAGCTGCGCCAGTACACGATCCTCGTGACCGTGTTGCGGACGGACTCCGGATGGCTCATCTCGAAGATGGAGCCCTTCTGATAGCGTGCGCTGAACTAGAACACGTTCCACTTCGAGCGTGTCGGTTGAGCCCGGGTGCCGAGCAGGGAAGGATCGCGGCGTGACCATCGTCGAGACCGACCTCCTGATCATCGGCGCGGGCCCCACGGGCCTCTTCGCCACCTACTACGCCGGCTTCCGTGGCCACCGGGTGGCGGTCGTCGACTCGCTGCCCGAGCTGGGCGGCCAGATCACCGCGATGTACCCGGAGAAGCAGATCCTCGACGTGGCGGGCTTCCCCAGCGTCAAGGGCCGTGACCTGGTCGAGGGGCTGGTCATCCAGGCCGCGACCGCCGAGCCCGACTACCTGCTCGACCGCACGGCGCTGACCCTGGCCCACGACGACGACGGAGTCACCGTCGGGCTCGACGACGGCACCGAGGTGCGCGCCGGGGCGGTGATCATCACCGCCGGCATCGGGAAGTTCAGCCCGCGGCAGCTGCCCGCCCAGGGCGACTGGCTCGGCCGCGGCCTGGAGTTCTTCGTGCCCAGCTTCGCCCCCTACGCCGACAAGGACGTCGTCATCGTCGGCGGGGGTGACAGCGCCTTCGACTGGGCGGTGCACCTCGAGCCCGTCGCCCGCTCGGTGACGCTGGTTCACCGGCGCGACGCGTTCCGCGCCCACGAGCGCACCGTGCAGCAGGTGCGCGACTCGACGGTGCGGATCATCACCAAGGCCGAGGTCAGCGCGATCAACGGCGACCGTACGGTCGAGTCCGTCGACGTCACCGTCGACGGCGAGACCACCACCCACCCGGCGCAGGCCGTGGTCGCCGCGCTCGGCTTCATCGCCGACCTGGGCCCGCTGCAGCACTGGGGCGTCGACGTGCACAAGCGGCACGTGGTGGTCGACTCCTCGATGCGCACCAACCTCGCCCGCGTGTTCGCCGCCGGTGACATCACCGACTACCCCGGCAAGGTCCGCCTGATCGCCGTCGGCTTCGGCGAGGCCGCCACCGCGGTCAACAACGCCACCGTCGCCATCGACCCCACGGCCAAGGTGTTCCCTGGCCACTCGTCCGAGGCCTGACCAGGCCACCCAAGGAGGAAC
>JBAZRQ010000348.1:0-3719 GCA_041662925.1 Nocardioides sp.
CTTGTTGATGACCTCGACCATGTGCACGGGGATCCGGATGGTGCGGGCCTGGTCGGCCATGGCCCGGGTGATCGCCTGGCGGATCCACCACGTGGCGTAGGTCGAGAACTTGTAGCCCTTGGTGTAGTCGAACTTCTCGACCGCACGGATCAGACCAAGGTTGCCCTCCTGGATCAGGTCGAGGAAGAGCATGCCGCGGCCGGTGTAGCGCTTGGCCAGCGAGACCACGAGGCGCAGGTTGGCCTCGAGGAGGTGGTTCTTGGCGCGGCGGCCGTCCTCGGAGATCCACTCGAGCTCCTCGAGGAGCTTGGCCGAGATCTTGCCGCCCTTGGCGAGCTTCTCCTCGGAGAAGAGGCCGGCCTCGATCCGCTTGGCGAGCTCGACCTCCATCTCGGCGTTGAGGAGGGGCACCTTGCCGATCTGCTTGAGGTAGTCCTTGACCGGGTCGGCGGTCGCGCCGGCGACCATGACCTGCTGCTCGGGCTCGTCGGTGTCGTCAGCGGCGGAGACGATGAACGTCGCGGACTTCTCGTCCTCGACGATCGTCGGGTCGGTCTTGACGTCCTTCTCGAACTGGTCGTCGGGCAGGTCCGGCAGGATCCGCTTGCCGTCGGGGCCGATCACGATGGAGGGGTCCAGGACCTCGACGGTCTCGGCCGCGGCGGCCTTCTTGGCCGTGGTCTTCTTCGCCGCCGGGGCAGGCTTCGCGGGCGCCGCCTTCTTGGCGGGGGCGGCCTTGGCGGGCGCCGCTGTCTTGGCCGGGGCCTCCGTGCCCTCAGGCGCCGCCTTCTTGGCCGCCGGAGCGACCTTCTTGGCGACGGCCTTCTTGGCCGGGGCGGTGGTGGTCTTGCGCGGGCTGGCCGCGGCGGCGACCCGCGCGGTGGCGGCGGGCATCGCGACCGAGATGCCGAGCGAGCTCAGGTGCGCGAGCAGCGCCTTGAGGTGACGCGGCTCGACGGCGGCGTCCTCACTGGCCCGACGGACCTGCTCCGGGGTGACACTCGACGTCGGGACGGCCTGCTGCAGCAGCGCCTCGACAGCAGGGTGGGACAGGACGTCGGCAGGAATCTTGCGTGCGTTCGAAGACACGAACACCTCTCGTCAAACTGGCGTAGGGCGCGGCAAGGCCCGGTAACGTCAAGAGCCGCGATGACATTCTGCCACGCGCCAGGTGATGACATGACACGGACCCGGAGAGCGGCCTCCGGTCATCCGGCCTTGGCCGCGGCCTTCTGCTGCTTCTTGTGGTCGCGCACCTTCTGCAGCGACTCCGGGTCGACCACGTCGGCGACCGAGCGGTAGCCGTCGAGGGCGTAGTCGCCGGCGACCTGCTCCCAGCCGTCAGGGCGTACGCCGAGCTGCTTGGCGAGCAGCGCCATGAAGATCCGCGCCTTCTGCTTGCCGAAGCCCGGCAGCCCGAGGAGCCGCTTCATCAGGTCCTGGGCGTCCTCGGCCTCGGTCCACAGCCGATCGGTCTCGCGGCCGTACTGACCGCACACCAGCGCCGCCAGCTCCTGCATCCGGCTCGCCATCGACCCGGGGAAGCGGTGCACCGCGGGTGGGGTCGCACAGAGCGCGGCGAACTCCTCCGGATCGGCCGCCGCGATCGCCTCGGGGTCGACGTTCCCGAAGCGCGCCAGCACCTTGGCCGGGCCGCGGAACGCGTGCTCCATCGGGTACTGCTGGTCGAGCATCATCCCGACCAGCAGCGCGAACGAGCTGTCGGTGAGGACCTGGTCGGCGGCCTCGTCGCCGGTGATGTGGATGGCCATGGGGTCATCCTGCCGCAGCCTCGATGGCCCGCGCGCGGCGTCAGCGCTTCGGGCGGTCCCGCCACGCGCCGGTCGCCCAGAGCGCCCAGGCGACGAGCACCGGCTGGAAGAAGAGCCGGACGAAGCGCTTGCGGTCGGTGTCGAGGCCGAACGCATCGGTGTGCTCGACGTACTGCGCGATGTTGCCGGGGAAGATCGCGATGAAGAACGCGGCGGCCAGCAGCCCGACGCCGATCCGGCCACGCCCGAAGGCGACGAGGGCGGCGCCGAGGCTGATCTCGACCAGACCGGACACGATCACCACCGGGTCGTCCGAGACCGGGAACCAGTCGGGCACCTGGGCGACGAACTCCTCGCGTGCGAACGTGAGGTGACTGACCCCGGCGAAGACCAGGATCCCGCCCAGCAGCATCCGGGAGACGGTGCGCGAGCGGGAGGTCGGTGGCGCGTCCAGGAGGCTCATGCGCTCGAGCCTACGGTCGTAGCCCACCCGGGAGCGGGTCAGTCGGCCTTGACTGCCAGCACCGGGCAGTGGGCGTCGAGGAGGACGCGCTGGGCGTTGGAGCCGAGGATCAGCTTGCCCACCGGGGTACGGCGGCGCAGCCCGATCACGATCAGCTCGGCCGAGTTGGCCTCGGCGATGCTGATCAGGTCCTCGGCGGGCTCGAAGCCGCGCACCAGCTGGCGGATCTCGTAGGCCACGCCCTCGGCGTCGAGCCGGGCCCCGACGGCGACCATGTCGCTCTCGAGCTGTTCGGCGGCCTCCTTGTCGTAGCCGGCGCCACCCCGGTGGGAGTTGACCACCACGAGGTCCGCGCCGCGCAGCTTGGCCTCGGCGATCGCCTGGGACAGGGCTGCTTCACCCTCGGGCTTTGGTACATAACCGACTACGACTTTTCCCATGTCCGCACCGTACCCAACCTGACACCCCGAGGGCACCTGTGGAGGAACCCGGCGGGTCCGTGTCGTCTGGGGCACTCTGGCGACATGACCGAGGGACTGCAGGAGCCGCTCAGCGCGCCGCTGCATCGCCTCCTGCGCCAAGCGGTGCTGGACCACGCCACCTCCGAGCGCCGAAGGGTCTTCCTCCCCTTGCTCCACGTCGGCATACCCGGCGGTGTGGAGGCCGTGTTCGCCGTACGGGACGACGAGCCGAGCGACCATGCACTGCGCTGCGACGTGGTCGCCGCGATGGTCCGGCGCACCCGCCGGCCGGGCCCGGTGCCGATGGTCTGGCTGACTCGCGCCGGGGAGCTCGAGACCCAGGACGTGGACGCCGCGTGGCTGGCGTCTGCGCGGGCGGCCTACGGCGAGCTCGGCCTGCCGCTGCTGATGGTGCTGGTCAACCGGCACGGGTGGCGCGACCCACGCAGTGGGGCCGGCTGCACCTGGCGGCGGCTGCGCGCCAGTGCCACGATCACGCCATGACCTCATTCGGTGTCCCGTCCCCGAGCCCCGTCCGCGAGGACGTCGAGATCGAGTCCGACGGGGCCACGGTCGCGGCCTGGTTCTACCCGGCGCGCACTGACTCTCCGTCCGCCCCGTGCGTCGTGATGGCGCACGGGTTCAGCATGACCCGCGCCGACGGCCTCGAGGAGTACGCCGAACGGTTCGCCGAGGCGGGAACCCACGTCCTGGTCTTCGACCACCGCTACCTCGGAGACTCCGGCGGCGAGCCGCGCCAGCGGTTCCGGATCGGGCACCAGCAACGCGACTGGCGCCACGCCGTCGCCTATGCGCGCACCCGCCCGGAGGTCGACGCCGGCTCCATCGTGCTCTGGGGCTACTCCTTCTCGGGCGGGCACGTCGCCGCGCTGCTCGCGCGGGGACTCGACGTACGCGCCGCGCTGGTGCTGTGCCCGTTCGCGGACGGCCTGGCCCGGGTCCTGGCCACTCCCCTGGCCCTCGTCGCGTGGATCCTGCCGCGGGCGCTGCTCGATCTGGTCG
>JBAZRQ010000349.1:0-2723 GCA_041662925.1 Nocardioides sp.
CCGGCGCCGGTGAGGAGACCGGCGGTCTCGTCGGCGGTGAACCGGTGGCCGGAGCGGCCGGGGGGCGGGTTGGCCGGGTCGAGGAGGGCCAGCGCCTGCTGGAAGTGGCCGGCCATGGCCCGGGCGAGGACCGCGGCGTGGCGCTGGGCCACGAGCAGGCTGAGGGTGCCGCCGGGGCGGAGCACCTCGCGGATGGCGGCCAGGGCGGAGGCGGGGTCGTCGACGACCTCGAGCACACCGTGGCACAGGACGACGTCGGCGCTGTCGGCACCGACCACGTCCACCAGGCTGGAGAGGTCGCCCTGCTGGCCGGCGACCTCGACCCCGACCTCGCGGGCCCGCCGGGCGAGCGCGGCGAGGGCGTCGGGGCTGGGGTCGACGACGGTGACCCGGTGGCCGAGCTCGGCGACCTTGACCGCGAACCCGCCGGTGCCGCCGCCGATGTCGAGCACGTCGCGTGACCCGGCCCCCAGGATCGGGCGCAGGACGTCCCACACCACAGCAGTCCGGGTGGCGCCCCTGCGCTCGCTGGCTGACATGCCACCAACCCTAGTGGCTGCCCCAGTGATCGCAGCGCCGTCATCCCGCGCTCCCCGGGGAGCGGTGCCAGAGCTTGCGGGCGACGGACCTGCCGTCCTCACCGGCCGGCTTGATATCGGAGTAGGGCGACATCTGGAAACCGCTGCTGTGCACCAGCACCCGGCGCTGCTCGGGCCCGTTGGATCCCGCGAAGCCCTGGGGCACCGCGGCGAGGTGACGGCGTACGGCGTCGAGTCCCTCGCGCTGCCAGAGCGCGTGCAGCAGGGGCAGCTCCCAGGCGCCGGTGGCGCGCAGGGAGACCCCGCGGTGGCCGGTACGGCGCAGCTCGCCGCGCACGACCAGCAGCCAGGAGTGGAAGACCGTGGCGGCGTAGGGGCCCTGGGCGTCCTCGAAGAACGTGGCGTCGACCGGGCCGGTGGAGTCGTCGAGGGTCAGGAAGATGACCCGCCGGCCCGAGCGGATCGGCGGGGTCTGGGTGGCGACCTTGACCCCGGCGACCAGCAGCTCGGAGCGGCTGCGGCGGGTGAGGAGGTCCTTGCTGCGGGTGACCCCGAGCGCGTCGAGGAAGCGGGCGTAGTCGTCGACGACGTGGCGGCTCACGTCGAGGCCGAGGATCTCGAGCTCGGCGGCCATCGACTCCGCGGCCGTCATCTCGGGCAGCCCGGAGACCTCGCCCTCGCGGGGGCCGTCACCGAGGTCGAGGGTGAGCTGCACCGAGGTCACCGGCGGGGGCGCCGCGGTGGCCCGGCTCTGGGCCGCGGCCCGGGCCCAGACCCCCTGCTCCCCCAGCGGGTGCCGCTCGAGCGGCGCGACCTGGGCGCGGGCCAACGGGTCACTGCTGTTGCGCACCGCCGCGTCGTCGGCGCGCGCCACCGCGACCGAGCGGGGGCGCCGGGCGGCCAGCCCCCGCCCGCGCGACGCCTTCTCGACCGCCCGGCCGTGCCGGTCGAGCTGGGCCACCTGGAGCAGCAGGTCGCGGCGGGTGACCCGGCCGCGCGGCCGGACCCCGTCGCGGCCGGAGCCGATGCCGTAGACGGTGTCGAAGCCGCCGGCGAGCACCAGCCGTTCCACGATCGGGCGCGAGACCCGCGCGCGGTGCCAGAAGTCGGTGAGCGACTGGTAGGGACGCGAGGTGGCGACGCGTTCGACCTCGGCGGCGTTGATGCCCTTGACCTCCGACAGCGACAGCCGGATGCCGTAGCCGCCCCCCTCGCCCGCGTCTCCGGTGCCGGGCACCCGCTCCACGACGTAGTCCTTCTCGGAGGCGTTGACGTCGAGGCCGAGCACCTCGATGCCGAGCTGGCGGACCTCCTCGAGGATCAGCCGCTTGGGGTACATGCCGGGGTCGTGGGTGAGCACGCCGGAGAGGAAGTGGGCCGGCCAGTGGGCCTTGAGCCACGCCGACTGGAAGGTCGGCAGCGCGAACGCCGCGGCGTGGGCCTTGCAGAAGCCGAACGACGCGAACGCCTCGATCACCTTCCACAGCTGCTCGACCAGCGGGAGGGGGTAGCCCCGGCCCAGCGCGCGCGGGAAGAACCACACCTTGGTCTCGGCCATCCCCTCGACGTCACCGAGGGCGCGGCGCTTCTCGTCGGCCTCGGCGTAGCTGATGCCGGCGAGCTGCGCGATCATCTCGATCACCTGCTCGTGGAAGACCACCACGCCCTGGGTGTCCTCCAGGATCGGGCGCAGGTCGGGGTGGAGGTAGACCGGCTCCTTCCAGCCGTGCTTGGCCTCGAGGTAGGGCGTGATCATGTCGCTCTTGACCGGCCCGGGGCGGAACAGCGAGATGTCGGTGATGATGTCGCCGAAGCTCTCGATGCCGGACTTGCCGACCAGCTCGCGCTGGCCGGGCGACTCGATCTGGAAGACGCCGAGGGTCTTGGCACTGCTGATCATCCGGTAGGTCGTCGGGTCGTCGAAGGGCACCTGCGCCGGGTCGTCGAGGTCGACGCGCAGCCCGTCGACGCGCTCGATCTCGGCCACCGCGTGGGCCATCGAGGACTGCATCCGGATGCCGAGGACGTCGAGCTTGAGCAGGCCGAGGTCCTCGACGTCGTCCTTGTCGAACTGGCTCATCGGGAACCCGGCGTAGCTCGCCTCCACCGGGGTGCGGTCGAGCAGGGTGGCATCGGAGAGCAGGACCCCGCAGGGGTGCATAGCGATGTGGCGGGGAAGCCCGC
>JBAZRQ010000349.1:2733-3688 GCA_041662925.1 Nocardioides sp.
GAACATCAGGTCGAGGCTGTCGTCGGTCAGCCCGCTGGCCCGCAGCTCCGGCAGCTCGCGCAGCGCGACCCGGGCGTCGCGGGCCCGGATGTGCGGGAACGCCTTGGCGATCGCGTCGATCTCGCCCGGGGGCATCCCGAGCGCGGCGCCGACGTCGCGCACGGCGTGGCGGACCCGGTAGGTGTCCATCATCGAGACGCAGACGCAGCGCTCGCCGCCGTACTTGTCGAGGATCGCCTCGTAGACCTCGAGCCGGCGCGCCGACTCCACGTCGACGTCGATGTCGGGCAGCGCCCCCCGCAGCGGCGAGAGGAAGCGCTCCATCAACAGCTTGTGGCGGATCGGGTCGACCCCGGAGACGCCGAGCAGATAGTTGACCAGGCTGCCGGCGCCGGACCCGCGCGCGGCGCAGCGCACCCCCAGCTCGCGGATCAGGTCGGTGACGTCGCCGACGGTGAGGAAGTACGACGCGTAGCCGAGGCCGCGGATCGTCTCCAGCTCGTCGTCGAGCCGCTTCCAGATGACCTGGCGCGGGGCCGAGCCGTAGCGGTCGCCGATCGCCCCCTCGCAGCGCCTCCGGAGCTCGTCGTCCGCTGACCCGCCCGAAAGTTTCGGGCGGGTCACCTCGAACTCGGGGAAGTGGACCTCGCCGAGACCGAGGTCGGCGCGGGGGTCGAGGGCACACCGGTCGGCGATCTTGCGGGTGTCGGCCAGCAGCCGGGTGGCGTCGCGCTCACCGAGGCCGCCGGCGCGGCAGATCTCCTCGGCGATCTCGTGCATCTGCTTGCCGGACTTGAGGAAGCCCTCGGCGTTGCGGCGGTCGAGGTGACGCAGGTCCAGGGCGACCAGCCGGCGCGCGGCGTCGAGCACGTCGACGGTCACCGCATCACGGCGGTCGGCGTAGCGCACGGCGTTGCTGAGCACCGCGGTCAGCCCGGCCCTCCGGGCGATCTGG
>JBAZRQ010000350.1:0-3681 GCA_041662925.1 Nocardioides sp.
TTGCGTGTTGGGAAAATCGGACTTCTTCAGGGTCCCAATTTCTCCAAGACGAAGGGCATCTCGTAGATGCAACTTTGCCACACGCCTCGAGCGACCTCGGCGGTGTTCGATGATCCGAACCTCGTGTCGTCGGCAGGACTGGTCCCGGTCGTTTCATTGGCCCGCTCGGCGGGGCTCCAGCAGCTGGCCCAGAGGCACCTGACGGTGCCGACCGACAAGGGCGCGAACGCGGGGCTGAAGGTCAGCTCACTGGTCGCCGGGATGGTCGCCGGCGCGGACAGCATCGACGACATGGCGTTGCTGCGCCACGGCGGAATGGGCCGGGTCTTCGTCAACGCCTACGCGCCCTCGACCCTGGGGTCGTTCCTGCGCTCCTTCACCTTCGGCCATGTCCGCCAGCTCGACGCAGTAGCCTCAAGGTTCTTGACCAGGCTCGCGGCCCAGGCGCCGCTGATCGCGGCGACATCGGACATCAACGATCGGGTGATGGTCGACCTCGACGACACCATCATCGAGGTCCACGGCTACGCCAAGCAGGGTTCGGGCTACGGCTACTCCGGGGTCCGCGGGCTCAACGCACTGCTGGCAGTCGTGTCCACCAAGGACACCGCGCCAGTCGTTGTGGCCCAACGCCTCCGCAAGGGTTCGTGCGGCTCACCCCGGGGCGCCAAGCGGCTGATCGCCGACGCCTTGAAGACCGTGACCTCAATGTCCTCGGCCAAGGTGTTGGTGCGTGCCGACTCCGCGTTCTACGGCCACCCGATGGTCGCCGCCGCGATGCGTGCTGGCGCCGAGGTGTCAGTGACCGTGCGGATGGATCCCAAGGTCAAGGCCGCGATCACCACCATCGACGAGGACGCGTGGACACCGATCCAGTACACCGATGCGGTCTTCGACGAACAGACCCAGACCTGGATCTCACGCGCCGAGGTCGCCGAGATCCCCTTCGTCGCATTCGGCTCCAAGAGGAAGACCGAGCAGGTGCCCGGCCGCCTCGTGGTTCGCCGGATCCCCGACCTCAACCCGTCCAAGAAGGACGGGCAGGAAACGTTGTTCGACACCTGGCGCTTCCACGCCTTCTTCACCACCACCGACCCTGAGCACGCCGACACGGTGTCCGCGGACAAGACCCACCGCGGCCACGCGGTCATCGAACAGGTCCACGCCGACCTGAAGCACTCAGCGCTGGCGCACCTGCCCTCAGGCAAGTTCACCGCAAACGCAGCCTGGCTCGTGCTCGCCGTGATGGCGTTCAACCTGACCCGAGCCGCCGCCACGTTGACCGGTCCCCGTCTGGCCAGGGCCACCACCGCGACGATCCGCCGCAAACTGGTCGCCGTCCCGGCCCGGGTCGCGTCCTCAGCACGGCGCGTGACCCTGCACCTGCCGACGGCGTGGCCCTGGGAGACCGCCTGGAGTGACCTCTTCAACCGGGCGTGCAGACCGCCGCCGGCACCTACGACGACCTGACCACCCCGCCGGCACCGGCACGAGGACCAACCCGGAACGATCTGGCAGCGAGGCCAGACGCGCAGCCACGCCCAAGCCCCCGAGCCCTGATCATCAGAGACCGCGACCGCTCAGCCCCTGCCCATCGGTGGATCGAGGCTAAGCACGGGGTGGTACGACCCGAAGATGACAGCGGACCTCGTCGTTTCCGAGTCCGTGCCAGTCGAGGACCTCGTCGACCCGGACGTGCCCTCGCCCCCGGTGTGGGACATCAACCTGCACGAGCTCACCGACCCCCAGCTGCGAGACTTCCTCCTCAAGCCGCAGGGCGGGGCCCGCCAGATCGCCCGACGCATCTTCCGCCTTGTCGCCGACCACCGGCGCGGGGCCTTCTCGGCCGCGTCCGCCGAGCTGCTCCACGTCCCCGGCGCCCCGATCTTCCCCGACGTGCCCGAGGACCGCGGGCACTTCCCCGGCCCGTACTACCGCCACGTCTTGCAGGGCCTGCGGAGCAGTCCGCCCGACTATGTGGAGACCCTTCGGCGGCCACCGACCTCCGATGAGCCCTGGGACGTCCCGCAGATTCCCAACGGGAACATCGGACGCATCGTCGTGGCCGGCGGCACACCCGCCGGGCGTCGGCCTCCGCCGGAACTGCAGGACAGCAACATCGCGGGCGTCGTCCTGATCACGCTGTGAGGTCGCCCGGCGCGACACCAAGCCTCCGCGTCGCCCAGGCTGTGGGCATGATCTCCGATCTGATCCCTAACGATGAGCTGCGCGCAGGTGCAGGTTTCCGGACACGGCCAGGCGCCAATTAGCCCGGCTCCGAGCAGTCCGATCGGTTGCGTGCAGCCCTAGCGGAGCATGGGCGGCGGCATCATCGCGACCTCGGGCTGTCGGTCCAGCCCGAGGTGGGACGCGGCCGGAAGTCGTCCGTCGGCGGTCGGCGCCAGCCGCAGCGGTGACGTGCTCGTAGTGAACGCGGGGCGGTGGTTCGGTCCGATGAGCCATGTGAAGTCCGGCGCCACGGTCCACAGTCGCCACGCGAGCTGGCGTGCCTCGTCCTTGGGGGTGGTCATGTCAGGGGCGGCGCCGGCGTACCGGCGCTCGACGTTGGTCCGCAGGTTCTCGAGCATCGCTGTGTCGCGCTTGGCCTCACCCAGCACGACCACCCGTCCAGAGTCATCGAGGATCGCCAGGTCAAGCTGGAGCGCGGACCCGGGCAACTCGAACAGGACTCGGCCAGCCGGCTTCCCGCGAGCGTCGCGGCCGGTGATCGCGGCCTCGCAGCGGGGCCGGGTGGCCTTCCAGAAGATTCCGTGCTTCTCGTACTCCTCATCGCCGGGCAGGTGCCCGGCCCGCAGCAGCCGGTCGGACGACTTGGCGGCCACCTCATTGTTGGAAACCAGGATGCAGCGCCGTTGACCGCCGTCCAGGGCGTTGATCAGCGCGGTCGCGTGCAGTGTGGTTCCCGAGCCGGCGAAGAAGTCGAGAATCAGGGCGTTGGGACGGTCGCGGACCACGGTGAGCAGGGTGTCCCGCACTGCGTACAACGACTTGGGGAACGGAAACGCCGTCCGATCGCCGAGCAGCTTGTGCAACATCGAGGTGCCGTGGGTGCCTGCATCGTGGGAGGTGCTCCACCAGACCGTCTTGTACTTCTTGCGTTGCGTCTTCTGCGCCCAGTAGTTGACCGTCCAGGACTTGCCGTCGGCCGACGTCTGGCCGAGCACCACGAACCCCCCGTCGATCTTCCTCTGCATGCTCTCGGGGATGTAGCGCCAGCAGCGCTGGTTGCCTTCCTTGTCGATCGGCCACAGCGGGACCAGGCCGTCGACGGGCTCGAAGGACGGCTCCTGATCGAGGGGGATCGACTCCCCCGCGCGGACGACCTGGCCGGCCTCGGGATCGACGTACAGCGGATAGAACTGGTTCTTCCGCTGGTGCCGGTAGCTCGACTCCCCGCCACGGCGACGCGCGTGCCGCAACTCCCACAGATCCAGATCCTCGCGCGGGAACGGCAGGGGAACCTCGTCGGCGAGGAGCTCGGGGACCAGATCGTCAGCCTCGCTGTCGTCCAACTCAGACTCGGCTTCCTCTTGTGCGTCGTCCTCGTCCTGCTGCAGCACGTGCTCGACGTGGCGCTTCCCGGTGAGCATGTCCGCCTCGTGCTCGGGCAGTCCGGTTACCACGCTCTCGGTGCCCTTGGGCATACAGAACAGCGCGTAT
>JBAZRQ010000351.1:0-3673 GCA_041662925.1 Nocardioides sp.
CACCTCCGTCCTGACCGCGATGAACGACGTCGCGTTCGCGGGCGGACGGGTGCTCAGCGTCGGCGACGCCGGCACCGTCCTCGACTCCGCCGACGGCGTCAGCTTCCGACTGACCCACGGGCCGGGTGCCCTGGCCACCACCGACTGGGCCAGCGTGAGCCTCGCCAACGCGTCCAGCGCCGTGGTGGGGGGCATCGGGGGCAAGCTGGCCCTGCTCACGTTCACGGCGCTCCGCAAGCCGTCCGCCGTACGCTCGGTCGCGGTGCGCGGAGAGGCCGACGCCCTCCGCCGCAAGGTCACCTGGAGGGCGCCGGTCTCCAACGGCGGGGCCTCCATCACGGGCTACGTGATCATCGTGAAGAAGGGCGCGAGAGTGCTCGTCCGCACCAGTGTCGGTGGCGGCAAGCGATCGGTGGTCGTCAAGCGTTCGAAGCTCCGCACCGGTAGCCACGTCGTGATCGTCCGAGCCCGCAACAGCCAGGGACTCGGCGTGGCCGGGAGCAGGAGCTTCGCCGTCCGGAATTGAACGGAGCAGTCTCAGTCGAGGCCGTTTGCCTCGCGGATCACGTCCACGATGCCGTCCATGATCTCGGTGAGCCCGAAGTCCTTCGGCGTGTAGACCGCGGCCACGCCGAGCTCCTTGAGCCGCTTGCCGTCGGAGTCGGGGATGATCCCGCCGACGATCACCGGCACGTCGGCCAGGCCCGCCTCGCGCAGCCCGTCGAGCACCGACGGCACCAGCTCCATGTGGGAGCCGGACAGGATCGAGATCCCGACGCAGTGCACGTCCTCGGCGACCGCGGCCGAGACGATCTGCTCGGGCGTCAGCCGGATGCCCTGGTAGATCACCTCGAAGCCGGCGTCACGGGCCCGCACTGCCACCTGCTCGGCCCCGTTGGAGTGCCCGTCGAGACCGGGCTTGCCGACCAGCAGCCGCAGCCGGCCACCCAGCTCCTCGCTGGTGGCTCGCACCTTCTCGCGTACGGCGGTCAGCTCGGCGCCGGCCTCCGCAACGCCGACAGCCCCGCTGACGCCCGTGGGCGCACGGAACTCGCCGAACACCTCGCGCAGGGTCCCGGCCCACTCCCCCGTCGTGGCGCCGGCACGGGCCGCCACCAAGGTCGCGGCCATCAGGTTCTCGGTGGTCTTGGCGGCCTCGGCGAGGGCGGCCAGCGCCTCGGCGACCTCGGTCTCGTCGCGCTTGGCCTTCCACTCGGCGACCGACTGCTTCGCCTGCTGCTCGGCCTGCGGGTCGGCGGACATGATCGCCCCGTCGAGGTCGGCGGTCAGCGGCGACGGCTCGGTGGTCTCGTAGACGTTGACGCCGACGACCTTCTCCTCACCGCTCTCGATCCGGCCGCGCCGAGCGGCGTGGGCCGAGACCAGCTCCTGCTTCATGTAGCCGGACTCGACGGCGGCGATCGCGCCGCCCATGGCCTGCACCCGGTCGATCTCGGCCCGGGCGCCGTCGACGAGCTCACGCACCTTGGCCTCGATCACGACGGAGCCGTCGAAGATGTCGTCGTACTCCAGCAGGTCGGACTCGAAGGCCAGCACCTGCTGCAGCCGCAGCGACCACTGCTGGTCCCACGGGCGGGGCAGGCCGAGCGCCTCGTTCCAGGCCGGCAGCTGCACGGCGCGGGCACGGGCGTTCTTGGACAGGGTCACGCCGAGCATCTCGAGAACAATCCGCTGCACGTTGTTCTCGGGCTGCGCCTCGGTCAGGCCGAGGGAGTTGACCTGCACGCCGTAGCGGAACCGGCGCATCTTCGGGTCCTGCACGCCGTAGCGCTCGCGGGTGATCTCGTCCCACAGCTCCACGAAGGCGCGCATCTTGCACGTCTCCTCGATGAAGCGCACGCCGGCGTTGACGAAGAACGAGATCCGGCCGACGACCTTCTCGAAGTCGTCCTCGGAGACCTGCCCCGACGCCTTGACCTGGTCGAGCACCGCGATCGCCGTACAGAGCGCGTAGGCCAGCTCCTGCGTCGGCGTCGCTCCGGCCTCCTGCAGGTGGTAGCTGCAGATGTTGATCGGGTTCCACTTGGGGATCTGGTGGACGGTGTAGCTGATCATGTCGCCGATCAACCGCAGCGAGTGCTCGGGCGGGAACACGTAGGTCCCGCGGGAGAGGTACTCCTTGATGATGTCGTTCTGGGTGGTCCCGGCGAGCCGGCCGGCCACCTCCTCCGGCGACAGGTCCGGGTTCTGCTCCTCGGCGGCGACCTGGTACATCGCGAGCAGCCACATGGCGGTCGCGTTGATGGTCATCGAGGTGTTCATCTCGGTGAGCGGGATCTGGTCGAACAGCTTGCGCATCTCGCCGAGGTGCGGCACCGGGACGCCGACCTTGCCGACCTCACCGCGCGCCAGCGGGGAGTCCGGGTCGTAGCCCGTCTGCGTCGGCAGGTCGAAGGCGACCGACAGTCCGGTCTGCCCCTTCGCCAGGTTGGTGCGGTAGAGCGCGTTGGACGCCGTGGCGGTCGAGTGCCCGGCGTAGGTGCGCATCACCCAGGGCTTGTCCTTCTGGGGACGGTCCTTCTCGGTCATCCCACGAGGGTAGGACGTGACCTACCTGTTGGTAACCGGAGACGCGTGTGGGTTATCCGACACGCCGCACGGCTTCGCGGGCGATCTCAGGCCGAGGCGGCCTCGCGCTCGATCTCGACCACGCGGATCAGCCGGGAGATGTGCAGCATCCGGCGCACCGCCGGACCGCAGCCGCGCAGCGTCAGGTGGTGCCCCTCGCGCAGGGCGTGCCGGGTCGCGAACGCGAGCACCTTCAGCGCCGTGTGGTCGACCGTCCCCACGTCGGTGAGGTCGACGACGACATCGTCGTGGGCGTGCAACTGGTCGTAGAGGGCGTTGCGGACCTCCCACGTGCTGCGCACGTCGAAGTCACCGCTCAACACGAGCGTCGGACCATCGGTGACGATGTCCATCTGCCAGCCTCAATTCCTGCAAGGTAAAGACCTGTCACCCACTATGACGCGGAACACACCCGGAAGGTTGCACCCGAACGGGTGAGACTTTTGGGCGAGTCGCCGACCACTACGCTCGGCAGCATGGTCAACCTCACCCGGATCTACACCCGCACAGGCGACGGCGGCGAGACTCGCCTGGGCGACATGAGCCTCACGTCCAAGAACGACCTGCGGCTCCACGCCTACGCCGACGTCGACGAGGCCAACGCCACCCTGGGCCTCGCGCTGGCCGTCGGTGACCTCGAGCCGGACGTCGTGAGCGTGGTGACCCACATCCAGAACGACCTGTTCGACGTCGGGGCCGACTTCTGCACCCCGGTCGTGCCCGACCCGGAGTATCCGCCCCTGCGCATCGAACAGGACTACGTCGACCGCCTCGAGAAGTGGTGCGACCACTACAACGACTCGCTGCCCAACCTGCGCTCGTTCATCCTCAACGGCGGCACCCCCGGCGGTGCCCACCTCCACGTCGCGCGCACCGTCGTACGACGGGCCGAGCGGTCGGCGTGGGCGGCCTTCGAGCAGCACGGCGAGTCGATGAACAAGCTCGCCATCACCTACCTCAACCGCCTCTCGGACCTGCTCTTCATCCTGGCCCGCCACGCCAACCGCGAGGCCGGGGACGTCTTGTGGGTGCCCGGAGGCGAGCGCGGGAAGTGACCGTGGCCCGCGCCTGGGAGCCCTACGAC
>JBAZRQ010000352.1:0-3672 GCA_041662925.1 Nocardioides sp.
GGGCATCTCCTCGAGCTGGTGGATGATCTCGGTGATCTCGTCGCCGTAGCGGGTGCCCTTCACCTGCGCGACGTAGAGCGCCAGCAGGTAGCAGGCGACGAGCTGGGTCAGGAAGCCCTTGGTGGACGCAACGCCGATCTCGGGGCCGGCGTGGGTGTAGATCACCGCGTCGGACTCGCGCGGGATCGTCGAGCCGTTGGTGTTGCAGATCGCGAGCACCTTGGACCGCTGCGTGCGGGCGTGCCGGATCGCCTGCAGCGTGTCGGCGGTCTCGCCGGACTGGCTGATCGCCACCACCAGGGTGGAGTAGTCGAGGATCGGGTCGCGGTAGCGGAACTCCGAGGCCAGCTCGACCTCGACCGGGGTGCGGGTCCAGTGCTCGATGGCGTACTTGGCGACCATGCCGGCGTAGAACGACGTGCCGCACGCGATGATGATGATCTTGTCGACCTCGCGGATGTCGTCGTCGGTGAGCCGCATCTCGTCGAGCTGCAGCAGCCCCTCCGTCGTACGGCGTCCCAGCAGCGAGTCGGCCACGGCCCGCGGCTGCTCGAATATCTCCTTGCGCATGAACCAGTCGTGGCCGTCCTTCTCGGCGGCCGAGAGGTCCCAGGTGACGGTGTAGCGCTTGCCGTCGGACGGGTTGCCGTCGAAGTCGGTCACCTCGACCCCGTCGCGGGTGATGGTGACGACCTGGTCCTGGCCGAGCTCCATCGCCTCGCGGGTGTGCTCGATGAAGGCGGACACGTCGGAGCCGAGGAAGTTCTCACCCTCGCCGAGCCCGACGACCAGGGGCGAGCTGCGTCGCGCCGCCACGACCCGGTCGGGGTCCTGGCCGTCGACCGCGACCAGCGTGAATGCCCCCTCGAGCTGGCGGCAGACCCGCTGCATGGCGGTGGTGAGGTCGAGGCCCGACTCCACCTCGAGCTCGAGCAGCTGGGCGGCCACCTCGGTGTCGGTCTCCGACAGCAGGACGTGGTCGTCGTACTCGATCCGCGTGCGCAGCGCGGCGAAGTTCTCGATGATCCCGTTGTGCACCAGCGCTACCCGGCCGCGGCCGCCGGTGTGGGGGTGCGCGTTGGCGTCGTTGGGAGCGCCGTGCGTGGCCCAGCGGGTGTGCCCGATGCCGGTGGTGGACGCGGGCAGCGGCTCGTCGGCGATCGCCTTCTCGAGGTTGGCGAGCTTGCCCGCCCGCTTCTGCGTCGCCAGCGTGCCCCCCGACGCGCCCGGCACGACAAGGGCGATCCCGGCCGAGTCGTAGCCGCGGTACTCGAGCCTGCGGAGCCCCTCGACCACGACGCCTTGGGCCTGCTGCGGGCCTACGTACCCGACGATTCCGCACATGGGTCCCACTGTAGGGGTGAGGCTCCGTCGGCCCCGTGAGCTGGCCCTGGGAGCGGCGTAGGCCGTCACTGCTGCAAGAATCGAAGCCATGTCGTCCGGCGGAAGTCACCGCAACGGTGGCTCCGACGAGTCGCAGCGCGAGTCATCGCCCTACATCGAGCTCGACCGTGCCGCCTGGGCGGCGCTCGCCGCCGAGACCACGAACCCCCTCAGCGTCGACGAGATCCGCAGCCTGCAGGGGCTCGGCGAGCAGCTCGACCTCGACGAGGTCCAGGAGGTCTACCTCCCGCTCAGCAAGCTGCTCAGCCTGTACGTCGAGGCCGCGGGCAAGCTGCACCGCGAGCAGGAGGCGTTCCTCCACCAGCGCAACCCGCCCCGCACCCCGTTCGTGATCGGGCTGGCCGGGTCGGTCGCCGTGGGCAAGTCGACCACCGCCCGCGTGCTGCAGCAGATGCTCGCCCACTGGCCCGAGCACCCCAACGTCGCGCTGATCACCACCGACGGCTTCCTCTACCCCAACCACGAGCTCGAGCGCCGCGGCATCCTGCAGCGCAAGGGATTCCCGGAGTCCTACGACCGCCGCGCGCTGCTGCGGTTCGTGGTGGACATCAAGTCGGGCAACGACGAGGTGGAGGCACCCACCTACTCCCACCTCGTCTACGACGTGGTCCCCGACCAGAAGGTCGTGATCAAGCGGCCCGACATCGTGATCATCGAGGGCCTCAACGTGCTGCAGCCGGCGCGGGTGCGCGACGACGGGCGCACGGGCCTGACCCTGAGCGACTTCTTCGACTTCTCCGTCTACGTCGACGCCGGGCGCGACAAGATCCGCGCGTGGTACGTCGAGCGGTTCCTGCGGCTGCGCGAGACGTCGTTCCGCGACCCCGCGTCGTACTTCTCCCGGTATGCGGCACTCACCTACGAGGAGGCGGTCGCCGAGGCCGAGCGGATCTGGGACACCATCAACGGCCCCAACCTGGTGGAGAACATCCTGCCCACGCGCTCCCGCGCCACCCTGGTGATGCGCAAGGACCGCGACCACTCGGTGCGCTACGTGCGGCTGCGCAAGCTCTGACTTGCGGTGTCGCAGCTTCCTGGCCCGCTCGAGGTGGCACGTGCGCCGTGTTGATATGGCGGATTGGCGGGGTCACGACTCACAGAGCTTGACCGTCTCCGCGCGGCATCGGTCGTTCCCTGCTCCGCCGTAGGCCAGGTCCATCCCAGCGTCACCCACAAGCACATCGTCGGTAGCGCCGCCGCGTAGGAGGTCGTTGCCGTCACCACCGCGCATCGCGGCGCCGCAGTCAGTCGCGTCCCTGGCGAAGAGAGCGAAAAGCTGATCGTTGCCCGCACCACCTCGAAGAACTGAGCGGCACCCGTGCCGCACGACCAGCCGATTATTGGAGTGGTTGCCCAGCATCGTGGCGCGAGCGACCGAGAAGGCGCCTACGTCCTGCACGTCGTGGATCGACCCGGTGACGGTGTCTCGGGACGGCACGGAGACGGAGACCCGGTGCGCCGGAAGATCCGCAACGACAGAGACGCCCGGGCTCAAGCGGCCGTCGATCTCGAGGCCGTCGCGCCCCGGACCGCCGAAGAGGGCGAATCTGTGGGCTCGGCCAGAGCTGACACCTGTCTTCAAGATGTCGTCTCCCCCGCCCATCCGCAGGGTGATCGGCGCCCCTGAGCCCGTGATCTCAACGACTTCGGACCGTGGACTCCCGACGAACAACGCGCCCTTGTCCGGGTTACCGATGGCGTAGTGCTCGAAGTGGACCCACGAGTAGTACGCCATGCCGTCTCGGTAGCCGAGACCGCGTACGGCGTCGAAGCGCTCGCCGTCGGTCAGGACGATGCGGTCGGTGCCTGGTCCACCGTCTGGGGACGGCTTGGCAGCGCCCTCCACGAACCCAGGGCCGTAGAGGAACGTGTCACTGCCCTTGCCGAGTTTCACGTGGTCGTCGAGGAAGGTTCCGTTCCCGCGCTGCACGGTGTCGTTGCCGCCTCCGGTGTCGACCGTGTCGAGCCCACCGCTGAGCTGGACGAAGTCCGCGTGACTTCCGCCGAAGAACAGGTCGCGCCCGCCGCCGAGATCGACGTATGTCGAGGGGCCGGTCGCCGCCGCTGTGTCGACAGTGTCGACTCCTCTGCCTGCGTAGACGGTCGTCGTCGCGGTCCTGGAGGCGCGGCCCGTGACGCAGATGAGGTCATCGCCGCCGACGGCCGTGACCTCGAGTGCGCCATTGCTGAGGATGACGTCGTCCTCCTCGGTGCCCTGGACCGAGGAGCCTGGAACGCCTACGAGGGTGGCGGCCTCTCCTCGGCACC
>JBAZRQ010000353.1:0-3662 GCA_041662925.1 Nocardioides sp.
AGCAGCACCTTCGGCTCGACCGCCAGGGCGCGGGCCAGCGCCATCCGTTGTCGCTGGCCACCCGAGAGCTGCGAGGGCAGCCGGTGGGAGAACTGCGTGAGGTGGACCAGGTCGAGCAGCTCCTCGACCCTTTCCCTGATCCGTGACTGGTCGGCTCGTCGTCGGGGGGTCCACGGGGGGCGGAGCCCCCCGTGCGTGCGGATCTCGAGACCGAACGCGACGTTCTTGGCGACCGTCATGTGCTTGAAGACCGCGTAGTGCTGGAACACGAAGCCGACGTTGCGCTTCTGGGCCGGCAGCTTGGTCGCGTCGGTGCCCTCGATGGTGATCGTGCCGCTGTCGGCCTTGTCGAGGCCGGCGATGATCCGCAGGAGGGTCGACTTGCCCCCGCCGGACGGGCCCAGGAGGGCGGTCAGCTGACCGGTGGGCAGGGACACTGAGACGTCGTCGAGGGCGACGAAGTCCCCGAACTTCTTGGTGACGTTCTGTACTTCGATGCTCATGAGGGATGTCCTTCGGTCAGTGCTGTCGGGGCTGGTCAGGGTGGGTCAGTGGGCGCGCTTGGGGCGCAGGAAGGCGACGACGACCAGACAGGCGACGCTCACCAGGATCAGCAGGAACGACGTCGCGTAGGCGGTCGACTGCTGGAAGTTCTGGTACTTCGCCTCGACCACCAGGGTCGCGGTCTGGGTCTGTCCCGTGATGTTGCCGGAGACGATCTTGACGGCGCCGAACTCGCCGAGGCTGCGCGCCAGGCTCAGCACGACGCCGTACACGACGGCCCACTTGATGCTGGGCAGCGTGATCCGCCAGAACGTCTGGCGGGTGCTGGCGCCGAGGCTGCGGGCCGCCTGCTCCTGGTCATCGCCGATCTCGTGGAGCACGGGGACCACCTCGCGGATCACCAGCGGCAGCGCCACGAAGCAGGTCGCCATCACCATGCCGGGTGAGTCGAAGATGATCTGGAACCCGCGGCTCTCGGCAGCGGGCCCGATCCAGCCGTCGCGACCGTTGTAGACCAGCAGCAGCGCCAGCCCGACGACGACCGGCGACACCGACAGCGGCAGGTCGATCAGCGCGGAGAGCACCCGCTTGCCCGGGAACTCGAAGCGCACCAGCAGCAGCGAGATGCCGACCCCGAAGAGCAGGTTGATGACGACGGCCCAGAACGCGACCATCAGCGTCAGCTGCAGGGCTCCGACCACCTGCTCGTCGCCCAGGGCGTCGCTGAGGTTGCCCAGGCCGCTCGCGAACGTCTGCTGGACGATGAGCCCGATGGGCCACGCGACCAGGAAGAACACGTAGCCGACGGCGATGACCCGCAGCAGCCACTTGGTGGGGAGCGAGACGTCAACCACGGCGGGCCACCCGTCGCTGGACGAGGTCGAGCGCGACGATGACGACCAGGGCCACGAAGAGCATCACGGACGCGAGAGCGGCTGCCGACTCGGTGTTGCCGTTCTCGATGAAGGTCAGCACGCGCACCGAGACCACCTCGGTCTCGAACGGCCGGTTGCCGCTGAGCAGCACGAGTGAGCCGTACTCCGAGATCGCCCGCGCGAACGACAGCGCGGCGCCGGCGGCGATGGCCGGGGCCAGGCTCGGGAGGATGATCCGCCGCACGATCGTCGCCCGGCTGGCACCGAGCGACGCCGCCGCCTCTTCGACGTCAGCCTCGAGCTCCTCGAGCACCGGCTGCACGGTCCGGACGACGAAGGGCAGGGTCACGAACGCGAGGGCGAGCGCGACCGCGTTCTCGGTGAAGGCCCAGTGCACGCCGAGGGGGCTGTTGGGCCCGTAGAGCGACAGCAGCACCAGTCCGGCGACGATCGTCGGCAGCGCGAACGGCACGTCGATGATCACGTCGAGCAGCCGCTTGCCCCAGAACTGGTCGCGCACGAGCACCCAGGCGATGACCGTACCGATCACGATGTTGACCAACGTGACCAGCAGCGACTGGCCGACCGTGAGCTGCACGGCCGCCCAGGTCTGGTCGTTGCGGAGCACCGAGAGGTAGCGCGACCAGCCGCCGGAGCCGGCCGCGGCGATGACCGCGGACAGCGGGATCAGGACCAGCAGGCTGAACCAGATCATGGCGACGCCGAGGCCCAGACCGGCGCCCGGGGTCAGCGAGTTGCGTGGCGTCGTACGACGGGCGCGCCGCGGCCGGCGTCCCTCGGGGGACGCCGGCCGGGCTACGTCAGTCGTCGCCCCGATCAGGGCGGACGTCATTCCTCGCCGACCTGGCCGGTCGTCTGCTGAAGCTCGGTGATGATGCCGAGCGGATTGCCCTCTTCACCGTCGCCGAAGTACTTGTCGGCGGCCTCGGCCCACCCGTTGAAGGTCTCGTCGATGGTCCAGAGCTGCTCGACGGTCGGGAACGGGTCCGCGGGGTCGTTGGCGCCCTCGACGTCCTCGATCTCGACACCCTCGACGACCGGGCGGAAGCCCGACTGGGCGTAGTCGGCCTGCGCCTCGGGCGAGGTCATGAAGGCCAGGAACGCCTGGGCCGAGTCGCTCGCGTCGACGGTGACGGCGGCGGGGTTCTCGATGAGCAGGGTGTCCGGCGGGACGACGTAGTCGATCTCCGCGTCGTTCTGCTTGGCGAGGATCGCCTCGTTCTCGTAGGAGAGGAGCACGTCGCCGGAGCCGTCGGTGAACGCGGTGGTCGCCTCACGAGCACTGCCCGGGAGGGCGATGGTGTTGTTGAGCAGCTTGGTGACGAACGCGCGCGCGTCCTCCTCACTGCCGCCGTTGCCGGCGATGTGGGCCCAGGCCGCCAGGATGTTCCAGCGGGCGGAGCCCGACGAGCCCGGGTTGGGCGTGATGATGTCGACGCCGGGCTCGACGATGTCGTCCCAGGTCTCGATGCCTTCCGGGTTGCCCTTGCGGACCACGAACGCGACCACCGAGGAGGTCGCGATGCCGTTGGTCGCAGTGTCCTTCCAGTCCTCCGCGACGAGGCCCTCGCCGACCAGCCGGGTCACGTCGGTCTCCAGCGAGTAGTGCACGACGTCCGCATCGGCGCCGGACACGACGGCCCGGCTCTGGTCACCCGAGGCGCCGTACGACGTCTGGAACTCGACGTCGTCACCGTCCTCGCTGCCCTGGAAGTCCTCGAAGACGGGGATGTTGGCCGCCTCCATCACGGAGAACGCGTTCACGCTGATCGTCTCGCCGGAGCCGCCCCCACTCGCCGTGGAGCATCCGGCCAAGGCCAGCACCCCGGTGACGGAAGCCGCCACCGCGGCCTTGATCGTCTTCTTCATCGCATCTCCTGCTCGCTCTGGTCGGTGCCCGGCGTGGGTCGCCGGACCTCATTACTCACTAATGTCTAGCAGACTAGTCAGGTTAAGTAAGTAAATGCGAATAGGATCACCGTGTCGTGGCTCACTGGTCCAGACGGGGAGACGCGGGCCGGTCCGCCGATGGGCGGACTATCGTGGGTGACTGCGAAGGGGTTACGTCAAAAACTGAAACGTGTTCCAGTTCGCGCACTGCGCCGAGTACGATCGCCGGGGCAGAGTCAGCCGTGACGACGAAGGTGGCAAGGTGTCAAAGCAGGTCAAGCAGCTCGACCGTGTGATCATCCGGTTCGCGGGCGACTCCGGGGACGGCATGCAGCTGACGGGTGACCGGTTCACCCAGGAGTCCGCGGTCTT
>JBAZRQ010000354.1:0-3660 GCA_041662925.1 Nocardioides sp.
CCACCCTCGGTAACAAGGCGGGCGTCATCGGCGCGGCCGACCTGGCGAGACGGTGACGGACCTCCACGTCGGGATCGACATCGGCGGCACCAAGGTGCTGGCCGGCGAGGTGTCGGCCGACGGGCAGGTGCTCCGCACCGCGCTGCGCCGTACGCCGGGTCGGCACGCCGACCCGCAGGCGCTGGACGACGCGGTGACCTCGGCGCTCGACGAGGTCGCCGAGGGCCGGGCGGTCTCGGGCGTGGGCCTGTCCGTTGCCGGTCTGGTCGACCGGGCCGGCCTGCGGGTGCGCTTCTCGACCCACCTGCCCTGGCAGGAGGACGACACGTCGGCCCGGCTCTCGCTGCGCTGGGGGGTGCCGGTCGTGATGGCCAACGACGTCACCTGCGCGGCGCTCGCGGAGCTGCGGTTCGGCGCCGGTCGGGCCCACGAGGACTTCCTGCTGATCACGGTCGGCACCGGCCTCGGCGGCGCCCTGGTGCAGGGTGGCGAGCTGATGCTGGGCGCCAACGGGATGGCGGGCGAGTTCGGTCATCTCCGGGCGGTGCCCGATGGGCGCGCCTGTGAGTGCGGGCTGCGGGGCTGCCTCGAGGAGTACGCCAGCGGCAACGCGCTCGTCCGGCTCGCCGGCCCCAGCTACGACGACGGCCAGTCCGTGACCGCGGCCGCGTCCGACGGCGACCCGGTGGCGCTCCAGGCGCTCACGTCGGTCGGGGAGTGGCTCGGTGTCGGCCTGGCCGGCCTGGTGGGTGCCTTCGACCCGGCCGTCGTACTCGTCGGGGGCGGGGTCGCCGACGCCGGCGAGCTGCTCCTCAAGCCCACCCGGCGGGCGCTGGCCCAGACGGTGGTCGGGGCGGGGCACCGCGAGCTGCCGGAGCTGCTGCTGGCCGAGTGCGGCCCGGCCGCCGGCATGATCGGCGCGGGCCACCTGTCGCGGACCCGCTGAGCCTGGGTCCAGGCTCACAGCCTGGATCAGCGGGTCAGATCCTGGCGCCGTCGTCGTCGGGGTCACGCGGTCCTCGCGGCATCTGCAGCACGAGGTAGAGGAAGCCTCCGACGAAGCCCGCGACCAGCGCGTAGCCCACGAGCGGGGGCAGGTCGATGCCCAGCACCAGGCAGAAGAGCAGCACGGCCGGGGAGCCGAAGACGCCGACCCACGCGATCAGCCGGTCCCTCGTGGTCGTGGGGATCGGCGGTGGCGGGGGAGGGACGAAGCGGTCGCTGCTCCAGTCGGAGTCGGGGTAGGGCTCGTCCCAGCTCAGCTGCGGGTCCGGCGCGGCAGCCGGGGTCGGGGCGGGGGCCTCCGGCTCGGGACCGGGGTCGAGGTCGGCCCGGTCGCCGAAGTTCTCAACGATCGCGCGCCAGGCCTCGTCCTCGTTGTCGCGCTGCACATGGACGAGGTTACGCCGCGGTCGTTCGGGCCACGAAGGCAGCGGACTCGTCGAAGATCTGCGGGGCGTCGTTGTCCAGCGTGGCGACGTGATAGCTCTCCGCCAGAGGTACGACGGTCACGTCGCGCGAGGAGACCCGGCCGGTGATCAGCGGCTGCGAGGCGTCATCGACCACATGGTCCTCGACGGAGCGGAAGTAGAGGATCGGCGCGGTGACCTTGGGCAGGTCGGCCACCAGCGGCGGCCACGCCTTCATCAGCGTGTGGATCGCCTTGAGCGGGGTGCGCGGGTAGCCGTGCTCGTCGCCGCCCGGCTTCTTGATGTCGTTGGCGATGCCGGGGAACGACTTCACCAGGTGCTTGAGCACAGGCAGCAGCTTGACGTCGAGACGCTTGGTGGCGACGGCCGGGTTGACCAGGATCACCCCGGAGACGCGCTCGGGGTGGTCGGCGGCGAGCCGCAGCGCGAGCGCACCACCCATCGACAGCCCACCCACGACCACCGCGTCGTTCTCGAGGCACAAGGCGTCGAAGGCGCGCGTGAGCTCGCCGTACCAGTCGGCCCACGTCGTGGTGTTGCACTCCTGCCAGGTGGTGCCGTGCCCGGGGAGCCGCGGCACGGAGACGGCGTAGCCGAGCTCGGCGAGGTGCTCGCCCCACGGCTTGATCGAGGCGGGCTGGCCGGAGAACCCGTGGCTGAGCAGCACGCCGATGCGCCGCCCGCCGGTGAGCTCGGGGCGCGCGGCGGCGGTCATGGGCGAGGCGAGGGGGTGGATCGTCATGGCGCTGATTGTGCACCAACCGAGGCGGTAGGTGAGCGGCCTCGCAGGGACTACGCTGCGGGGAGTCAGGACTGCCGCCGGGTCGGCGATGAGGAAGGGTGCTTCGTTGTTCTACTGGTTCCTCAAGTGGGTGGCCCTGGGTCCGCTGCTGCGCGTGGTGTTCCGCCCCCAGGTCGAGGGCTCCCAGCACGTCCCGGAAGAGGGCGCGGCGATCCTCGCCAGCAACCACCTCTCCTACGCCGACTGGCTGTTCATGCCGTTGACGCTGGCGCGCCGGGTCACCTTCGTGGCCAAGGCCGAGTACTTCACCACCCCGGGCATCAAGGGCTGGTTCCAGAAGCAGTTCTTCTCCGGCGCCGGGCAGGTCCCCATCGACCGCACCAGCGGCTCCGCGGCGGAGGGCGCACTATCGTCGGCCAAGCGGATCCTCGGTGAGGGCGACCTCTTCGGCATCTACCCGGAGGGCACCCGGTCCCACGACGGCCGGCTCTACCGCGGCAAGACCGGGGTCGCCCGGCTCGCGCTCGAGACCGGCGTACCGGTGATCCCCGTCGCGGTCGTCGGCACCGACGTGGTGGCGCCCCCGGGCAAGACGTTCGGCTCGATCACCCGTCCGGTCGTCCGGTTCGGCAAGCCGCTGGACTTCTCGCGCTACGCCGGCCTCGAGAACGACCGCTTCATCCTGCGGGCGATCACCGACGAGATCATGTACGAGATCATGCGGCTCTCCGGCCAGGAGTACGTCGACATGTACGCCGGTCGCGCCAAGGAGGAGTCCAAGCGGCTCGAGGCGGAGGCCAAGGCCAAGGCCGAGTCGATCGCCCCGAAGAGTGACCCGAAGAGTGACCCGTCCTCGGACGACGGCGAGCAGAAGAAGGCGTCCTGACCCAGCTGCGGCTGTGGAAGCGGCCCGCGCTCGACGTCGAGGACCGGTTGTTCCGGGCGCTCGGCATCCTGCGCGTGGTGCTGCTCGCCAACACGGTCGGGCTCAACGTCTACCGGGCCGACAACTTCGAACGACCGCTCGCCGGCCTGGTGTGTGTGCTGGTCATGATCGTCTGGACGGCGATCGCGCTGGCGGCGTACGCCGACCCGGCCCGGCGCCGGGCATGGCTGCTCGGGACCGACCTGGTGGTGACGGTGGCGCTGCTGGCGGTGTCGCCCGTGGTCAAGGGCGCGGACTTCAACGCGTCGGTGCCGGGCTTCTGGTCGGTCTGCGTGATCCTCGCGTGGGCGATCCAGCACCACTGGCGGGGCGGGCTGATCGCGTCCGCGTGCGTCGCGACCGCCGACCTCGTCGTACGCGACCAGATCACCCAGACCAACTACGGCAACGTCTTCCTGCTGCTGGTGGCCGGCCCCATCGTGGGCTTCATGTGCGAGTCGCTGCAGCTGATGGCCCGGGAGCGCGACGAGGCACAACGCGCCGCTCTCGCCGACGCCGAGCGGGCGCGGCTCGCCCGCGCGGTGCACGACGGGGTGCTCCAG
>JBAZRQ010000355.1:0-3659 GCA_041662925.1 Nocardioides sp.
GATCGAGAGCATCGACCGCCGCGGCGCGCCGAGCACGCGCGTCCTGATGCCCAGCGGCCGGCAGCTGGGGTCGGGACCTGAGATCACCCTGGACGCCGACGTACGACGGGCGCGTGACGGGGAGGCATTCACCGTGGTGGACGACGAGGGCGGTCGGGTGCTGCTCCCGGTGCTGATCGAGCCCGGCACCACCGTGGTGCGCACGACCGTGACCGAGGCCGACCTGCGACGCGGCGTGGCGGGCGCCTGGGCCGGGATCATCGGTCTCGGCGCCGCGCTGCTCGGGCTCGCCCTCGCGCTCGCGTCGCGCCTGGGCCGCCGGGTCAGCGAGCCGCTGCTCGACGTCGCCGGGACCGCTCATCGGCTGCGCGAGGGGGACCTTTCGGCCCGTGCCGATGTCCGGGGCACCGAGGAGACCCAGGAGCTCGCCCGCGCCCTCAACGGGCTGGCCGAGCGGACCGAGGAGCTGCTGGCCACCGAGCGGGCGGCGGTCGGCGACCTGTCCCACCGCCTGCGCACCCCGGTCACGGCACTGCGCCTCGATGCCGAGGCGGTGGCCCAGCCCGAGCTCGCACAGCGGCTCCAGGAGCACATCGCGGTGCTGCAGCGCACGATCGACGCGATCGTCCGGGAGGCCCGGCGTCCGGTGCGCACCGACCTCACGCCGGTGTGCGACGCCGCCCAGGCGGTGCGTGACCGGGCGACGTTCTGGCAGGTGCTGGCCGAGGACCAACACCGGCCGATGACCATCGACGTCCCACCGGAGCGGCTGCTGGTCCCTCTCGCCCGCGACGACCTGTCCGACCTGGTCGACATCCTGGTCGACAACGTCTTCGCCCACACGGCGGAAGGCGTCTCGTTCAGTATCGAGCTCAGCCGGGACGAGGCCGGCGGCGCGGCCGTCGTGGTGATCTCCGACAGCGGGCCCGGGTTTGCCGAGGGCACCCGCTCCGAGCGCGTCGGCAGCACCGGTCTGGGCCTCGACATCGTGCGCCGCACGGCCGCCGACGCCGGCGGCGCGATGGTGCTCGGGCGCGGCGCGAGCGGCGGCGCCCGGGTGCAGCTGACTCTCCCGCTGGCACCGCCCGAGGCCTGACCCGTCAGTCGTCGTCACCCTCGTCCTCGTCCTCGTGGTCCTCGTCCTCGTGGTCGTCGCCGTCCTCGTCGTCCTCGTGGTCCTCCCCGTCGTCGCGGTCGTCGTCGTCGTCCGCGTCCTCCTGCTCGTAGACGTCCTCGCGGTCGTCACCGTCCTCGCGGCCGTCGGTCTGGGCCACGGGCTGCACGGTGACTGCTCCGGGCACGACTGCGGCGGGCACGACGACGGTGCGCACGACGTCGGTGACACAGGTACCGCGTTCGAGGCGGGCGCCGGGCTCGCACGGCGCCCAGGCGAACGTCGTACCCGCGACCACCAGCTGGCGGGCCGGCGCGGTGCTCACGGCGCTCGGGGTCGCCGACGCGGGTTCGGGCTCGACCTCGCCGGCGGTCGCACGATAGGCCGCCACGGAGCCGACGAGGCCGGCCGCGAGGGACAGGGACAGGACACTGTGGGTGAGCTTCATGCCGCCAGCGTGGACCGGTGATCCCTAGGCGCACGTCGCGAGAACCTCAAGTCCGGGTCAAGCCTCGGCATGACCCACTCTTAACACCGCGATGAGACGCCCTTGCGGCGGTCCCGGCGAGGCTCATCGGCATGAGCTACTCATCAAGGAGCCGAGACCGCTACCGGATCGCGGTCGCCGCGGTCACCGGGACCGTGGCGGCCGCCGCCATGGCTGCCACCGGCGGGCTGGCCGGAGCGGCCGCGGCCGACTACTCACAGGACCAGGCCGTCGACCAGGCCCGTCAGGCCGCCGAGCAGGCGGAGCTGACGGCCAAGGCCGCACGGGCCCGGGCCAGGTACGACGCACGGGTCGCCCGTCTGCAGGCCAAGGCGCAGCGGGCGGGCGTCGTCCTGAGGGACCGCCCGACCAAGACCCGGGTGACCACCCGCTACGTGACGGGCGCGGCACCCACCACCAGCACGGTCGGTGGTGGGGGGACCGTCTCCAGCGGCAGCAACCCGGCGCCGGCGCCGGCGCCCAACAGCCAACCGGTGTACACCGCGCCGCCTCCGCCTCCCCCTCCGCCGCCACCCCCGGCGCCGTCGAGCGGGTCCTGACCATGACGACGCACCACGCGACCTTCCCGGCGATCGGCACCGAGGTCTTCGTCGCGGTCCGCCGGCCCGGGGGCCTCGCGACCGCCAGGAGCCTGGCCAAGGGCATGCTCGACGACGTCGACGCGGTGTGCAGCCGCTTCCGTCCCGACTCCGACCTCAGCCGGGTCAACGCCCACCCGGGCCGATGGGTCGAGGTCGACCCGCTGCTGATCGAGGCCGTGCGCGTCGCGTGCGTCGCCGCCGAGCAGACCGACGGTCTCGTCTCCCCACTGCTCGGGCGGACGCTGGTGCAGCTGGGCTACGACCGCGACTTCTCCCTGCTCCACGACCGCGGCGAGAGCGACGACACCGACAGCGAACCCCCGGCCGCAGACGCCTGGCGCTCCATCGAGACCGGTCAGGGGATGCTGCGCATCCCCGACGGCTCTGCGCTCGACCTCGGCTGCACGGGCAAGGCCTGGGCGGCGGACCTCATCACCACGGCGTACGAGCACCACGGCCTCGGCCCCGCCATCGTGAGCGTCGGCGGCGACCTGCGGATCGCGTCGCCCGACGGGTCGCCGTGGCCGGTCGCGGTGTCCGAGATGCCCGGCGCCGATCCCGACACCCTGGTCGCCCTCGACCGGGGCGGGCTCGCCACGTCGAGCACGCAGGTGCGGCGCTGGACGCATCGCGGCGTACGACGCCACCACCTGCTCGACCCGCGCACAGGGCGACCGGTCGACGAGACCTGGCGCACCGTCACCGCGGTGGGCGAGACCTGCGTGGCCGCCAACACCGCCACGACGACCGCCCTCGTCCTGGGCTCCGACGCGCCGCAGTGGCTGGCGTCGCGGAACGTGACTGCCAGGCTCGTCGCCCGGGACGGCACCGTCCACACGGTCGGCGCCTGGCCCGAAGAAAGGAGCGTCGCATGACCGACGGCCCGCTGCTCTGGTACCTCAACCGTGGCTCCGGCCTGGTGGTCCTGGCCCTGCTCACCCTCAGCACCGTGCTCGGTGTCCTGGCGCTGGGCGGGCTGACCCCCGGAGGTCTGCGCGGCCGGGGTCTGCCCCGCTTCGTGACCCAGTCCCTGCACCGCAACATCGCCCTCGTCTCCGTCGTCGCGCTGGTCGTGCACGTCGCGACCGCGGTCGCCGACACCTACGTCGACATCCGCTGGTGGCAGGCGCTCGTGCCCTGGTGGGGATCGACCTACGAGCCGCTGTGGCTGGGGCTCGGCACCCTCGCGCTCGACCTGATCGCGGTCATCGTCGTCACCAGCCTGCTGCGCACCCGGCTGACCCACCGGCTCTGGCGCCGCGTGCACCTCCTGTCCTGGGGGGCCTGGGCACTCGGACTGGCTCACGGCATCGGGATCGGCACCGACCTCCGCGACGTCACCGACTGGGCGGTGCTGCCCACCGCGGTGTGCGCCGGCGCCGTGCTGGCTGCGCTCGGCTGGCGCCTGGTGCTCGCCGCACGCGGCAGTGCCCGTCCGGCTGAGGACCGCCGCGTG